>JAYVHR010000210.1:0-2569 GCA_043771075.1 Bacteriovoracaceae bacterium | reverse complement strand
GTCGATTCTTTTCTCGTTTACCGCCTAACTGGTGGGAATAGTTTTGTCACAGAAGCATCGAACGCATCCCGAACTATGCTCATGAATCTCGAAACATTTAATTGGGACAAAGACCTTTTAAGTTTCTTTGATATTTCCAAAGAATTTCTTCCGGATATTAAAGAGTCGTTCTCAAGTTTTGGTGAAACTAAAAACGCCGGCATTCTCCCGGATGGTATTCCGATACTCTCAATTCTCGGTGATCAGCAAGCCGCACTTTTCGGTCAGGCCTGTGTAAACGTTGGCGACATCAAATCCACTTACGGAACAGGTGCTTTCCTGCTTCTCAACACCGGTGAGAAAATTGTTTATTCCCAAACGGGATTACTGACGACTGCTGCTTATTCTTTCCGCGGCAAGAAAATCTACGCACTCGAAGGTTCGGCCTATATCGCAGGAGCAGCCGTGCAATGGTTGCGTGACAATCTGAAGTCGATCAAGAATTCCCCGGAAGTTTCAAAGCTCGCTGAAGAAGTGACCGATCTTTCGCAGATGGAGCATGTGCTTTTCATGCCATTCTTCACCGGTATCGGAACTCCCTACTGGAATTCCCAGGCGAAAGCGGCGATCGTAGGTCTTACCCGTGATACGCACAACGGTCACATCGCCCGCGCATGTCTTGAAGGAATTGCACTTTCCCTCAATGATTCCGTTTCAAGCTTCAAAAAAGATTTTCCGCACCTGAATGATATTCGCGTGGACGGCGGAGCTGCAGCCAATGATGTGCTGATGCAGATGCAGGCGAACTTCTCTCAGAAATCAATTCTCCGTCCCGTATGCATTGATACAACAGCATTTGGTGTCGCTGTCGGATGCCTGGTCGCCAAGGGTGAAGTATCAATTGAAGACCTGGGGAAATACTGGAAGCTCGAAAAAGAGTTCACCCCAGAGAAGAATGCTTATTACTCGAATAAGAAGACGCTCTGGGATCAGACCATCAAGCGACTTTATCTTTAATTATTGAAAGAGTAATTTCTTGAGTTCGTCGGCCTTCTCAATTCCGACGAGCTCAAGCTTGAACTTTCCTCTTAAGTCCGCAGCCGCCCGCCTGGATGTCACCACCCGTTTATAATTCATCTGAGCAATTTCCTTCAGACGAATCTCCATCATCGGAACTGAGCGCACTTCACCGGTGAGACCCACTTCGCCCAGATAGATCGTGTCCGAATCGAGCGGTTGATTGTGATAAGAGCTGAGGAGAGATGCGATAATAGAAAGATCTGATTCACGAGAAGTGAGTTTCATCCCACCAACAACGTTCACGTAAATGTCGTTATAGGAAAGCGGAATCCCGAAATACTTATCAATGACGGCAACCAGGAGTGCCACGCGATTGGAATCAAGCCCCTGGGTCGTTCTTCTTCCCTGCGCGAATTTATTTTCCACCACCAGTGCCTGGATTTCCACAAAGAGGGATCTTGTACCCTCAAGAATACAAGTGAGCGATCGACCATAAGATCCGTTCAGGGACTGCTCAAGGAAATATTGAGATGGATTCTTAATTTCTACCAATCCCTTCTCCTGCATCTCGAATATTCCCACTTCATTGGTATTTCCAAACCGGTTCTTCATTACCCTGAGCATGCGGTATTGCCCGAGCTGGTCACCTTCAAAATAAATTACCGTATCCACCATGTGCTCCAGTACTTTCGGTCCGGCAATCTGCCCTTCCTTGGTGACGTGGCCGATGATGAAGCAGGTGAGATTATAAGACTTCGCATAATTCATGAGTTCATAAGTCACCTCACGAATCTGAGTCAGTGTTCCAGCGGCTGAATCCACCTGATTAGAGTGAGTTGTCTGAATAGAATCGAGTACCAGAAACTTTGGTTTCAATTCTTTAACCTGTGCCAGAACATTCTGCCAGTTAGTCTCGTTATAGATGTAAAAATTCTCGTTATGCACACCGAGACGCTTGGATCTCTGTGCCACCTGCGATTCCGATTCTTCACCTGAAACATAAAGAATGCGCTCGTTTTTGTAGTTATCAATGAGCTTGCCACAAACCTCCATGAGCAGAGTGGATTTTCCGATTCCGGGCTCCCCACCAATTAACGTCAGGGATCCGATGGTGACTCCACCACCCATCACCCGGTCGAATTCATCAATCTTTGTGACATATCTTTCAACCGTTTCCACTTCAATCTGTGAAATGGTTTTAGGTTTTGATTCCCGCCCGGCGATCGATTTCGGAGCACCCTTGGTACTCACGGCCTTAATCGTTTCTTCTTCGGAGAACGAGTTCCACTGATTACAGTCCGGACATTTCCCGAGCCATTTAGCAGTCTGGTATCCACATTCCTGGCAGGTGAAGACAGTTTTAATTTTCGCCATTTTACCCTTCGATCATTTTGAGAAGTTTATTTTCCGTGACTACCGGAATGCCGAGGTCTTTGGCCTTCACAAACTTGCTTGAGCTGCCATCTGTTTCATTCGTGATGAGATAAGTTGTGTTCTTTGATACAGATGAAACCATCACGCCGCCGTTTTTCTTTATAAGCTTCTCGAACTCTGCGCGCGGTGAACTGAG
>JAYVHR010000209.1:0-3448 GCA_043771075.1 Bacteriovoracaceae bacterium | reverse complement strand
GGTAGAGGATATGCTTGTGCCGTGGAGGGAAGCTCTCATCACGGAAATCATCCAATGGGATCCGCCCCATTCTCAGAAAGTGATCGTCGACTTCGTCTCGGAAGGAAGTCTTCACCAGGTGAAGAAGGCCAGTCAGCTTACGATCTGCCTACTCGACCGCAACCAGGGGCTTTTCAGTTACGGCCAGAATCTGGAGCTCTCATCTTGCGACGCTATCCTTGAGGATAGTTTTGATATCCGTCAGTTGGAAAGAATGATTGAACCGTATTTACTTTCTCTTCTGGCGACGAAGGAAGAAGAATTTTTCCAGGCCGGTTCTAAGAACATGCGGAAGTTTGAGCAAAAGGCGCGCTCGCTCACTCAGAATAAAGAGCTTTCATCAGAATCTCTCCTTGATTACGCCCAGGCCCTGGTTGATCTCGAAAAAGAGATGATTCAGGCGGATGATATCCAGCGAGTTGGGAAAATACTCAAGCTTTTCATCAAGAACAATATCGAAAAATCAAAATTCCAGTTCCATACCGGAGGGGATTTGTGGAAACTCACACCTTCCAGGAACTTTCTCGCCCTTCCTAAATACCGGAATCTTTTTCTGGGAATAGAACTCAATTGGGACGATGAGGATGCTGAAAGGCTTGTGAAAAAACTTTTCTTCTTCCAGACCCTCGTCAGCTTTTTTCTTTCCCGCCATGAAACAACGGATGCCTTTGCCGATGAAAATCTCTGGGATGGTGTCCTCGACGGAATTCCTTTTCCGGTGGGACTGCTTTCCGCTAAGGGTGAAATTCACCAGCACAATACTTTGTTCGCGAAACTCAGTTATCCGCCGACGGATTGCCTGAAACTTGCTGCCCGTCAGAAAGTGATAATCGGGGATATTCCTTATAACATTTTCCGGAAAGATATCTTCCACCTGGATGAAAAGAAAGTGCTTTTCGTTTTCTTCACGGAAAGTTTCTTCCTGAAAGGTGAGGGGAGTCTCACTCCAACGGGGCAGGAACTCGGAATTATCAGTTCAAGCATTGCTCATGAACTTAATAACCCGATTGCGGGAATTCAGGCGGCACTTACCCTTCTGATGCTCGATAGTGAGCTGGATGAAGAGGCAATGCAGACCCTGAAGGAAATGAAGAGCGGATCGCAGAGATGCAAACAGCTCATTGAAACTTTCCTCGGGTTCTCGCGCGCGACACCCAGAGAGCAGGGGCTCATAGATGTCCAGAGTCCGGTGACAATTTCTTATCAGCAGGCACAGAATCTACTTCGCTTCCGTACTGTGGAAAGTGGAATCAGATTTTCGCTTGAATACTCAAAGCATACTGACTTCCGTCACAAGGTGAACCTCTCGCTGTTTACGATGACGTTCTATCTCATCATGGGTGAGCTCATGACTCTCTATTCTCACCAGCTTCTGGTGGCGAGTAAGAATCAGATTGAGAAAGTTATTAAGGGGGAAATCGTGGAAAGTTCGCAGGAGATTCAGATTCAGCTCCATGAACTGAATATTTCTAATCTCACATTGTCGAAACTTATTCAGAATCTTCTGACGATTGAAAACTTTGTCCTGCAGGTTTCGGATTACTCTCTGAGATTTATCTATAGTCCTGGGAAGTCACACTAGTTGTTATTATTTCTGAAGGTTCATTCTTCTGAGAATCTCATTCGTTTGCTTGAGGCTATTTCCCAACGGTTGAACATCGGAACTAGCTCTGCAGCTTTCAGCATCTACTTGATTCAGCAAATCTTTAAGGATCGATAGAGGGGAAGCCCCATTCTCAGCTCTCTCTTGCCAATCATTTCCATAGAGCCTTTGCAGAAGATAGGAAATAGCACCACCTGTTGCGTAGACGTAGGCCACGGAATGTATGGCAGGGGGGACGTCCAGCAATTGTGCTTCATATCTGGCAAACTCTTCATAAGTAACACTTCCTGAACGAAGAAGTGCCAGGTTCCCCACAAACTGAGCTATCCCTTCGACCGTTTCAAACTGACCTAGTGCCTCGGAACATGCAGACGGAGGGCGAATAGTGTTCACGAGTTCCAAGGCCATTGCCTGCAATTCTTTTCTCTTTGTTGCCGGACTATAGAGAGCAGGAAAACGCGTTTTCCACCATTTCCGTTCTGATCCATAGGTTTTCGCCCAGTCTGATTGAAGACAATTGTCATAGGTCTGTATTTCTTCTACACCCGCAGGAAATTTCTGCGCAAATCCTTTCGAATCCGATTGATAGCCATGAAACATTTCGTGGACGGTGAACGAAAGACCGGTTTGGGCCGGTGAAAGGCGGTATCTAAATTTCATGCGGTCTAAGACGCTATCCATGTATTTCGCATCGTTTGCATGAACACCTAAATTGTATCCAAGCTTTTTTTGAATTGGTCTAAGAGACTCCGGGCAGAAATCGTCTACTTCAGAGTCTTTGCTACAAGCTATGAAGTTTCCCTGATTCTCATGGTACTTAATTTTCAAACGAATTGATGGCGGATCATCCAAACAGAGTACAGATTTATCTTTGAGATCCAAACTTTCCGACTCTGCATTTGAACCGAGGATTAAAATAGTGTCGCCATTCCTGGAGTCTTTAAAACCAAATCGATGACCAACTGGAAATGTTTTCCAAAGAGGAGTTTTCCCAATCGTTTGAAACCCTTCTCGAAGTTTTAAGTCTTCCGAGCTTAGTTCGCAGGAAGCGTCGGCAGATAAATTGAACAAGCTCAGGAAGATGATCGTGGCTGAGTATTTCATGTAGTCTTATCGGATGATTTTAGTAGATATAAAGTTGCCGAGCGGAAAGGTCGGAGAACTAGGACCTTCAGCACGAGGGGATCAGTACTGGTATTCGTCGAAGATCTGGATGAAATCTTCACTTCCTGCTGTTGCCGCAAAAGAGTTCAACGTCATTGTGAAACATAAAAGGCAAATAGCGAGCTTTTTCATTCTTCCTCCGGTTGTGAAGATGGTTGTCCCGAACGTCTTTTCTTTTATCGAATCAGTTTTGGAAGAGAGCTGTAAAAGATGTGTACCAAACTGGTACTGGGTCATTTTGGCCATCATTCGCGCGGATTGTAAGGACAACTTGGTGCGAGCCAAGAATCACCTAAATTCTTCTCAATTGTGATGACTGATAAGACCAAACACTGAGCGTAGGGAGGTGCTTCTTCATAGAATCTCACTTTCACAATAAATGGGAGGGAATCAACGCAATTGGGGTATGGGGCATCCGTGCGAATCCGGTATGCGATGTAAGTATCGTTTCTCGAATGATCGGAATTTTTTCTGGAGCTCGTTAACTTAACTATGATCGGACGAGGCGCGCCTCCCATCGGATTATTCGCTTGGGCGATACCTGCCACGGAAGACTTAGCGGCTTCAGAGCAGTCACGATCTTTTGGAGATGCGTAGACATTTCCTTTTACTAAAAACGAGGGCCAGACTTCCTCTCTGGCC
>JAYVHR010000208.1:0-4664 GCA_043771075.1 Bacteriovoracaceae bacterium | reverse complement strand
AGACATTTTCCCGCTATGCTTTTTTTCGTTGAACAGTACATAGCGGATAGCATTTCTGATTTCCCTGTTCGATTTCAGAACGTGCAGGTGATAACGCTGTATCTGGACTCTTCCCTGATTCAGGATTTTGGCGAGAGTGATGGTGAGTGATCTCATGCCTTTCGTGAGAATCTTGTTGTTTGAGGCTTCTATGATCAGATGAACGTGATTGTGTTGAAGCGAGAAGTGGATGATTTTCAGTCCGTGAGTCCTCGCGTTCTTAATTGCCTTGTGAAGAGCCTTCAGTCCTTCTTTATTTTTCACAGCTAGTTTGTATTTGAAGTTCACGTGAAGTGGAGTGAAAGTTCTCACTTTCTCACGTTTTGAGTGCGCGACACCTTTGGAGTGAATGCGTTTTCTCCCGGAGTTTGGTCTTCTTCCGCCGTGGGAGCCTTTGTAGATATTGAGTGAGAGTTGCTTGGTTTTCATGGCATTTGATATATGCCGTTTTCAAAACCAGGTCAGCTCCAGAATGTTTTATTGAGAAGATAGTTCAATCTAGAAAACAGCGCATATCAATACTCGTGTCCATCACTTCTAGTATGAGGATAGTCGCCTACATGTCTGTACTTCTCATTAATTCGTTTCGCTTCACAAAAAGAATCAGTGCTGACACTGCATACAGTTTTAATATAGGCCCTGGAATCTGTTGTTTGATGAGGAGATGTGAACTTGAGAATCAGAGATAATCCCAGAAAGGAAACACTAAGAGCTATGAAGATGTTTTCCAAAAGCTTCATAGATCCATCATAGAGCAATGAAGTCTCAAGTTAAAATTCAAGCATTTGGAAAAAGTATGTGTGCTCTTGAAAAAGGCATATATCAAACACGAGTGGAATGAGACTTCGGCCAGCGCTTATAGAATAGAGATTTTACAGTCATGAGATCGTAAATCCACAGGAGAAAAATTAAAGCACAAAGGCCAAACCATACATTAATCAGACTTAAATTAAGAGTGGGAATCAAAAACGGAAACAGCCCCCAAAGAAGCAAAAGGCTAATCCGTACAAGACCTTTATTTTTTTCTCTCATTATCAGCAAATGTATCCCGGTAAATGGGAACAACCAGATGGCCAGATAGCAATCCTGAAAATCAGGCGGATCCTGCTTCGGAAAAATCTCAAAGGGGCCGATCTTCATTCTCCCCCACTACTCTGAACCGGGTCCTGTCTCCCCAGAACCTTTTTGTTCGAGAAAACATTAAAGACAATATAGAGCGCAGCCAGTACCACGAGGACCATATAAAACTTCGTAACATTATTTTTCACAGGAGCTCCGGCCGGTGCGTTCGCACCCACACTTCACCACTCATTTCCGCCAGGACTTCTGAAAGAACCTGAACATGTTTCACATCGAGCTCTTCCCGATTCTCGAGAGTAAGCCCGAACTTCTTGCGTAAAAAAGATTTTCGTGAAAAACCAATGAGCCAGCGTGGGTGTCTAACCCGCTTCTGAAGCTCTCCCATGTTATCCAGGATCATCCAGTTCTCTTCATAGGTTTTAGAGAAACCAAGGCATGGATCAAAGATCACGCGCGGATGTTTGTATTTCAAAAAGAATTCAGAAAGAGTGTCGAGAGTTGTGCCCAGGACATAGTCCATGTGGTGTCCGGTAAGCCCGCGCGAGGGAGCGTGATTATGGCAGAGGACATACTGAAATGTGGAATCGAGTGAAAGGAAGTTTTCTACATGAGTGTCAAACTTTCCGGAGACATCATTCCAGATGAGGTTTTTACGGAGGGAACTCATGCGAAAAATAGTTTCGGGATGATAGGTATCGAGAGAGAGAAGCGGAACTTTTAAGAGCTCCGGGAGATGACTCTCGAGTCTCGCCCATTCTTCGTCAGCGGTAATGGGAGCGTTCATGGGTGCGGTGGATTCAGCACCTATATCCCAGGCATCAACAGAAGAAGACAAGCGGGAGAGATCGAACTCTCCGCCATCAGAAAAAGAATCGGGGGTGATGTTCATCACCCCCATTCTGCGTAGATTAAGCTGGAGTTGGTTTGGCACCGAAAATTCCGCCACCTGTGACAGGTGCAGCAGCAGTTCCGGCAGGAGGAACGTCAGTTGGCTTCTTCGTCAGTTCAGGCTTACCGATGTCCTTACCGGCCACGATATTCTTGATCTGTTCGGCATCGAGAGTTTCCCAAAGTACGAGTGCTTCGGCCACGCGATGAAGAGCATCGATATTGTGCTGAAGAATGTTCTTCGCTACTTCGTAATTCTTCTGAACAAACTGAGTGATTTCAGAATCGATCTTGCGGGAAGTTTCATCCGAGAATGAAACTGTTTCCCCGCCGTACATCATACCCTGATTCTGTTTTGTATAATTGATAGGTCCGAGACGCTCAGACATACCCCAGTTACAAACCATATTTCTCGCGAGATCAGTCGCGCGCTCAATATCGTTTGAAGCTCCGTTCGTCATTTCACCATAAACAAGTTCTTCGGCTACACGCCCACCCATGAGGAAGGAGATGAAGTTCTCACCCTTCTCTTTCGAGAGGTTGAGCATGTCTTCATTCGGAAGAGTCATCGTCACTCCAAGGGCCTGGCCGCGCGGAATGATCGAAACTTTGTGAATAGGATCTGTATAAGGAAGATTCATCCCGACGAGAGTGTGACCTGCTTCATGGTAGGCCGTAAGACGCTTCTCTTTTTCAGAGATCATCATTGATTTGCGGGCCACTCCCATCATCACTTTATCTTTCGCGTTTTCAAAATCGACCATGGCGAGAGCTTTCTTACCATCACGTGCAGCAAGAAGAGCGGCTTCATTTACGAGGTTCGCAAGATCAGCTCCGGTAAATCCTGGAGTCCCTTTAGCAATTACTTCGAGATCAATATCTCCTGCAAGCGGAGTCTTACGTGTATGAACTTTGAGAATCGCGTGACGACCACGAACATCCGGTCGTCCTACAGTCACACGACGATCGAATCGACCGGGACGAAGAAGGGCCGGATCGAGAACATCCATGCGGTTAGTAGCGGCCATGATGATGACTCCATCATTACCTTCGAAACCATCCATCTCCACGAGGAGCTGGTTAAGAGTCTGTTCGCGCTCATCATGTCCACCGCCCATACCGCCACCACGATGGCGACCGACGGCATCGATCTCATCGATAAAGATGATACAAGGAGCGTGTTTTTTACCCTGCTCGAAAAGGTCGCGGACTCTTGAAGCACCGACACCCACGAACATTTCTACGAAGTCAGATCCGGAGATTGAGAAGAACGGAACACCAGCTTCACCGGCCACTGCGCGTGCCAGAAGGGTCTTACCAGTTCCCGGAGGCCCAACGAGAAGACATCCCTTAGGAATTTTCCCACCGAGAGTGGTGTATTTTTTCGGGTCTTTTAAGAAGTCCACGATTTCGACGAGCTCTTCTTTGGCTTCTTCGACACCGGCAACGTCCGTGAAAATAATTTTCTTGTCGTTTTCCGTGAGCATCTTCGCTTTCGATTTTCCGAAGCTCATCGCCTTACCACCACCGGCCTGAAGCTGACGGAGGAAAAAGAAGAAGAAGAGGAAGAGAAGAATCATCGGGAGCCAGTTAATTAACAACGTAGCAAGGAAGCCTTGTTTCTCTTCACGTTTATAATCAGGAGTAATCCCCTGAGCGCGAAGAATGTTGAATGTGGCGTCTCCTGTGTTCCCGGTTGTTTCGAAGTATGTGCCATTCTCATAGCCTTCCTTGAATTTACCCTGAATAACATTTTCGCCCTGGAAAGTGACTTCGCGAACGTGGCCACCTTCAACCGCAGTGATGAACTGCGAGAACTTGATATTTTTTGCGCTTACTGTTTTTTGCTCAAGAACTTTCATGACGAATGCCATGATCAGAATCACGACGATCCAAAGCAAAAGTGTTTTCTGTTGTTTTCTCATGATAAACCTTTTTTCGTTTTCGCCCGGAAAGGGCTCCCTAGATTATAGAGGAGGCCACTATTGTTGGGAAGAAAAGAGATAGGAAAGGTTCCACAGAGGAAGGAGCCGGAGCTTTTCAGGCAGGTTTTGGCGACGCGAGTGCCAACGCTCAAGACACTTTGTATACGTGATAAAACGCAGACCGCGTTCCTGACAGACCCGGGATACCTCAGGAAAGCGTGCATCGTAAACTGACGTGCTGAGTGATTTACAGATATTATTATTTTCCATGACCAGAATGAGACCCGGCATGTTGCAAATCGCCTTGGGATCTTTCAGGAAGTTTTGAAAAGATATCTCGAGTTCACTTCGGTTGAATGTCGCAATCTTTTCCAGAGTTTCATTGGAAAGAGTCTGAAGGACTGTTGAAATCGGACGATCAGAATTTTTCATCACCTTTCGGTAGATCATAAGTAGTGAGTGCGTGTGATAGGCCTCGATTCCTCCGCTGAACTGAAACGGACCTTTCTTCCCGTTCCGGATGGCATCGAGCATCCGTCCGATCGGTCCGACGAGCTCACCGCGATCAGTGTTGGAATAAGTGTGCATGAGTTCCTGAATCTGCACGATATCAAACTTCTGACCAATCAGAACTGCCCCATCCTCATAGGCAAATACATCTGTGAGAGATCCTTTCTTCATGATGTTCGCATTCATGTTAATGGAGGCCTGATTAGAAATACTCACGTAATG
>JAYVHR010000207.1:0-5127 GCA_043771075.1 Bacteriovoracaceae bacterium | reverse complement strand
CAGATTTATCCGGCCATGTTCAAAGAACTGAATGCAGCAAAAGAATACATTATCCTTCAGGTGTTTATCTTCCGCACAGACGAAACCGGAAGGAAATTTGCTGAGATTCTCATGCGGAAGGCGCGGGAGGGAGTCAAAGTTTATGTGTTGTACGAAAAAGTTCTGATCAAGATGGACAAAACTCTTCTGGATGAAATGCATGCTGCCGGAATTCACACGGGTTTGTTCAAACCTTTTACCCGCAACAAGTGGCATCTTAATTTCCGGAATCACCGGAAGATTATGATCATTGACGGCAGGGCAGGATTTTTCGGTGGAATTAATATCGGCGATGATTACGTTGGTAAATATCCTAAGATCGGACACTGGAGAGATACAAATGTACGGATCGAAGGTCCTTCACTCATTCCGGCCCAGATGGCATTTTGCAAAGACTGGCTGGGGTCACAGGGATCGGCACCCGAAATTGAATGGAAACATGGTCCCTCCGACGGAGACGCGAATGTCCTTATTTTCAGCTCCGGTCCGATTGAAGAGAAACCATTCTGCCTGCTTCATCACATTGCCCTGATTGATCTGGCGAGGAAGAGACTCTGGATCGCTAACCCCTATATTGTTCCACCACAAAGTTTAATCGACGCTCTGGCCATGGCGGCACTTCGGGGAGTGGATGTGAAGATTTTAGTTCCCAGTTACTCAGATAATTTTCTCATCATGACGGTGGCCGATATTTATTATCAGCGACTGATGGACTACGGGGTGAAGATTTATAAATACAAAACAGGATTTCTGCACCAGAAAGTGATGGTCGTGGACGATACCCTGGGAGTAGTTGGGTCGGCCAATCTGGATTTCCGGAGTATGTATATTAATTTCGAAATCACTACGGTGAGTTCTGATTCCGATTACATCGAGTCACTCACCAGAATGCTCGAGAATGATCTTAAAGAATCTGAAGTTGTGACAACGGAGTCTTTCCGGAGAAAATCATTACCGAAGAAAATTGTCGAGCGGGCCACGAACCTGCTCGCACCTATCTTATAGGGAGAACATATGAATGAATCGGACAAAACGCTTGAAGCCGAAGTCAGGAAAAAATTACTTTCGAATGGCGAAGTGGATACTCATAATTTTGACATTGAGGTCGAAGAAGGTGTTGTGAAACTTGAAGGCGATGTCAGTGGCAGGCACGCCAAGAAAGTGGTGGACGAATGTCTCTCAGAGATGGAAGGAGTCCGGCATCTTGAGAACAAACTCAAAATCCGCCGGATCTCACGCTTCTCAGATAATTCCACGCACGGATTCTAGAGAGTGTCGTTAGCGTTCATCTCTTCCGGTGAAGTTGTGCTGTCATAAAAAACCGGATCGGTATTCTCCTGGTTCTCTCTGACTTCGCGTCCCTTTTCTTTTCTTCCAATTTTCTTCTCTTCTTCTTTCACCGTTTTTTTGACGTCGGCCCGATCGGGAATTCCGGATTGCTCACCGGTCCGGATACTTTCCCGGGCAACGGCCTGTACCAGTGTGGCAGTCAGCAGGAACGTAATCATTGGTTTTATTTTCATGATGCTTTCTCCTCATCCACGTAAACCCTTATGAAAGACTTGTCGAACTGTTTCGTCATCATGCTAAGCTAAGGCGTACTCTTTCAAGGATTCTGCTATGAGTTTTGATCTCGCCACTGCACAGAATATTTTCATCAGGGGTCAGCTGCCCGAATCATTTGGTATTAACATCACTGCGGTTGAAAAAGATTCCGTCAGCGGGACTTTAACGGTCGATCATCGCCATCTTCGTCCGGGTAACATCATGAACGGGGGAGTTAGTCTCGTCCTTCTTGAGACAGTGGGAAGCGTCAGTACCTGTCTGTTCATTGATCCTGCTCAGTACAACGCATTCGGCATTCAGGTTACCGCCAATCATCTTTCTGTTGCGCGTCCGGGAGATATTCTGACCGCGCGCTCAACTCCTGTGCATATTGGTAAGACAACCCAGGTGTGGGACGTGAATATCACTAATCAGAAAGGGAAGCTGGTTTCTTCCGGAAGAATCACGATGCTCGTAACGGAATCCCCGTTGAGAGGTTAGAATGTGCCCCTATCAAAGGGGACCACACATGGAACACTCTATCGTTGAAATTGAAAATCATCTGCGGCAAGTAAAACAAATGTGCCGTGATCATGTTGGGCGACTCGAAGACACCGAAGAGAAGGCACTCATGACGGCCGCAGCGGAAGTCCTGGGTGGTCTCGAGAATGCCTTCCATTCCTGTTTTCATGAACAGAATCAAACCCATATTTTTTCTCCTAAATCCATTGAGCCCTGGGATTAAAACGGGATATTAAAAAACTTTTTACCTCGTTGCCCCTATCGTGGAAGTGAAAGGGCACAGCATTCTTACCTGCGTGAGGAAGAAAAGCGGCCTCCAGCGCCTGGGCCGGGAAACCGCCACAGAATTGGGCGATCGGCCTCCATGGGCCCAACCGTAATCCCGTTAAATAAGGATGGTTCTGGACAGGGTTTGAAGTCATGTTAAAATTTTTAACATGAGAAACAAGCCCTTTATCTTCCAACTCCTGTCCGTTCTCTTCCTTCTTGAGCCAGCGATCAAGATTCTCTATTTCAAAGCTTCGACTCATTTCGATTTCGTCACAGTTTTTGAAAACATTTTATCTCGCACTTCTTTCCGTGAAGTTTTTGATTTCTGGATTGTGTTTCCTGTTGCCGGTCTCATGTTGTGGAAATTGAGAAAGTGGACTTACTTCGCTTTCCTCGCAGTAATGAGTTATCTCATTTTCAGTATTCTGACTTACGAAAAATACACCTGGCCGTACAACACAGACAAGCCTCTCTTGTACCACTACTTCATTATCGTGGTGACACTTCTGACAGTCGCTTATTTCCTGATTCCTAAAGTGCGCGAGCCCTTCTTCAACAAGAATCTTCGCTGGTGGGAGAGTAAGCCACGTTACCGTATAGCCATTCCGACAAAAGTGACCGGAAACAAAATTACTTTTCAGACAGAGATCATCAATATTTCCCAGACCGGTGCTTTTCTAAAGGACAATAACCTCCTCGCTCCGGGGGACGTCATTTCTCTTTCCTTCGAGTCTGAAGGACTCATGATGGAAGTTCCGGTGAAAGTCATCAGCCGTCACGTGATTGCGAGTACACCAGGTTATGGTGTTCAGTTCTTTCCAACATCGTTCTCCCAAAAGTTTCAATTGGTCCGCCTCATCGGCCGCATCAGAACTAATCGCTATATGTGATCAGTCCGCTACGGCTCTTCTTTTTAAAGCAGCTAATCAATACAGATTAAGTGCCTTCGATATCTCTTGGTATCTGTCTTGCTCTTTGAACGGGCAAGCAGTCACAGGAGGTTCCCATGATTAATGAAACCGGTAATACCGAAAACACAGATTTCACTGATGAGGTGAATAATTCCCCGTTTGAGGCAAATAGGAGTCAAACGTCAGGTGTCGGAAGTCAGGTCAAAGATTTAGGCAGGAAGGGTCTCGAGCCACTCATCGGAGTTCTGACCAGACATAAGAATGATTTCTCACCGTACTTCGATGCCCTGACAAAAGCGCTGAAGTCGGGTGCAAGTTCGCTTCAGAACGAAGAGGCCACAGATGCAGACAAATTTATTTCTCAGTACTTTACGGATGGTGCGGAGTGGATCACGCAGTGGAAGGATAAGCTTTCTGCTGGATCTCCTGATCAGTTCATGCAATTTGTTGAAGAAGAAGGCCGCAAGAAACCCGCGATCCTCTTTGGCGCATCCTATTTCGCAGGAATAATCCTCGGAAGATTCGGACGCCACCTGGGAAAAACAATCAGATCAGGGTCAGAAAATATTCACTAACAAGGAGAATAGAAAATGGAACAAAATATTTATCAGGATACAAATAATGTGCACCAGCTTTACCCGGGTGGAACATCCGGAGTGGATTCGGTCCAGTCTCGAGACAGTTGGGGAGTGATGCTGGAAAAACTTTCCGGCGATATGACGAATCTCTGGGAACGCCAGTCGCGGCTTATTTCCACCGAGCTGAGTGAAAAAGCAACCGTCGTGAAGGCCGCATCAGGTGCTATGGCGATCGGTGGATCACTCATGTTTGTGGGGATTTTCTGCCTCGCTGCCACGGCCATCCTTCTTCTCTGCACAGTTGTTGCACCGTGGATTGCTGCTGCCATAGTGACTGTTGCTCTGATGGCCATAGGTTTTGTGATGGTGAAAGGCGCTCAGAAAAAAATTGCGGGTCGCGGACTGGTTCCGAATCAGTCGATAGAGGCCCTCGGTCAGATTAAAAACACTTTCCAGGAGAGAATCCATGAATTTAAAAGACAATAAATCGTCAGGAGAACTCAAACGGGAAGTTCTTCACGAATTAAATAACGTCAACAATGATATCGACCGTCTTCAGGGAAGAATGACACCTGGTCAGTTTATTGATGATGCCCTTTTCACTCCCGCCGGCCGCAATCCCCGCGCGATTTACGATCACCTGATAGATAACCCGATCGGAACGGCATTTCTGAGTCTCGGTACATTACTCCTGATGGAAGATGATTCTCACGTAACTTATGAAACGCAGATGCGCGGTCGCACCAGAGCAGTCTATAGTAGTTCCCAGGAACAGCTGGATGCAGTTAAAGCTAAAGTCTCAGGTGTGAATCAGAAGCTTCACGGAGCGATCGATCGCACGAAAGAAAAAATCGGTCAGTCGAAAGAGAAAATTACCGGGCTGAAAAATAAATTTGCCGGCAAGTTTGAAACCCATCAGACAGGAGAGTATGACCTGAGTGAAGGTGGCGAGCTGGGCGCCAACAGCAACGGCAGTGTGAAGGAGAATATCGGGGAAACTGTATCGACACAAATCGACACGGTAAAGAATATGGATCCGATGACCTTCGCTGCGATTGGGGCGGGCCTCGGCGCTCTGACTGGTATTGCCCTGCCAGTCTCGGAGAAAGAGCAGAATCTTATAGACCAGAAGCTTGGTGATAAGATGTCCGTTATCAGTTCAGAGTTTCAGGAAGCGATCAATCAATCCGTCAAAATGCTGAAGGATGAACTAATGGGAAAATTCACTGATTTTGATGTCAGTCTTTTCCGAAAGAATGAAA
>JAYVHR010000206.1:0-6510 GCA_043771075.1 Bacteriovoracaceae bacterium | reverse complement strand
TCTTGGTGGAGTTTCTTACCTCAAAAACCTCAAAGGCCCGTTTCCGCAAATTAAAGTGATGGCATCCGGCGGAATAGGCCTGGATGATTTACGTGATTATCACGAGAATGGAACTTTCTGTGTCGGTACTGGCAGCCAGCTGACTCCGAAAGATGCTTTGAAAAACGAAGACTGGAAAAAAATTCGTGAACTCGCCAAAGAATATGTTTTTGAAGTGAACAGACTCCGCCGCTAGCGCCGGACAACCAGTCCCGTCACATCATACACATTTTTCAGCGTCTTACTGGCACGAGTTCTCGCCTTCTCTGCACCCTTACTCATTACCTGGTCCAGATAATCTCGATTTTTCATGAGCTCAAGATACTTCTCTCTTGCAGGAGAAAGTGTCTGAACAACTATTTCTGCCAGATCAACTTTGATGTGACCATACATCTTGCCCACGTAGAGAGTCTCAATCTCAGCGATCGATTTCCCTGTGAGGACTGAATAGATAGTCATGAGGTTGGAAAGTCCGGCCTTATTCTCGGCATCGAACTTGATATCCGTACCTGAGTCTGTCGTCGCAGACTTGATTTTCTTTTCGATACTTTTGGGCTCATCAATTACGCGGACGTAATTTTTGTCATTCTCATCGGACTTCGACATCTTTCTGTCGGGATCCTGAAGAGACATGATTCTCGCTCCCATCTTTCCGATGTAAGCGTCCGGCATCTTGAAAACACCTTCGCCGTATCGGTTCTGCCAGAAACCGACAATGTCACGGCAAAGCTCGAGATGTTGTCTCTGGTCTTCTCCTACGGGAACCATGTCTGCCTGATACAGAAGAATATCTGCCGCCATGAGGACCGGATAAGTAAAGAGACCAGCATTGATGTTCTTAGTATGTTTTTCGGACTTCTCCTTGAATTGAGTCATCCGATTCAGATAACCCATCGGTGTGAGACAAGTGAGAATCCAAGCGAGTTCCGTATGTTCCGGGACATGCGACTGGACGAAAATCGTATTTTTTTCGGGATCAAGTCCGAGTGCCAGGTATTGCGCAAGAAATGAATACGTTCTCTCGCGGAGGACTTTAGGATCCTGCTGAACAGTCAGGGCATGAAGGTCGGCGAGGAAATAAAGACAGTCGTAATCATCCTGAAGCTTCTTCCAGTTATTAATTGCACCGATGTAATTCCCAAGAGTGAGATCGCCGGTGACGGTACTGCCTGAAAGGATGATCTTTTTCATACCCGAATGATATCAGAATTACACTCAGGCGACAATTTGTACCTTGTCCGATTCTTCCGTTTCATATTCCGAATATGGGGTCTTGATAATCCGGGCAACACCGTCCGTATCATAATAGCCATGGACCCTGGCAAGGGAGAGAGCTTTCTCCTTACCTTTTACTTTGGTTGAACCAGCAAGTTCCACCAGGAATTCTTCATCAAGTCGCTGCACAACTTCTTCAGATCAGAAGATCGGTCCCGAAATTTTTTGTTGCTGATTCAATCCTGGATGCAATATTCACAGTATCTCCGATCACGGTATATTGGCCTCGGACTCAACCTTGAATGGATGAGTAAGCCCAAGCTGAATGCCTTACAGAGAAGAGTTGAACTTAATTATCTCCAACTCTCTTCCGGTCGTGAATCCGCCAATAAGATCAGGGGATCATTTTCCCTGAGAAAAGCACTAAGTCTGGGGAAAGGAATATTTGCCTATGGTGGTGTAGTAACGGTCCTGAGACTTCCTGCCTTTATGGGTGATCGCTTTGAAGTTGATATCTTTGTTGAGCAGTCGACGAGTGCCGGCCCTCCCTCACCGCCCATTGGTCCTCGGACAAATCCGAATTAAGCGGCTTTACAATGGCGATAGGTCTTAAAGTTGGATTTTAGGCCTATACGCTGGGCAATAAGACCTCCATTATGCGCATTTCCTTTTTCCTATTACAGGTAAGTTTTGTAGAATTTCTCAATGAGATTCATCGCTTTTATCACAATCTCTCTCTTCACTTTCGCTTCCCATGCGCTGGAAACGGATAATTATTTTTCATGGCAAAAAGACCTGAAGGATTCTTCTCATTACATCAATCGGTATTTTTCTGAACACATTCAGACCGCCTTGAGTGAAATTCCGGATCATCATTCAAAATCGTGCCAGGCGGTGACGGAAGCAATCGGTAAAACTTTTGCCTCAAAACTTATTCATGATAACCCTGTCGAGAACTGGCTTTTCTCTGTGCTGAATACCGAAGAAATCCTTCCGGCTAACATTGGTTATGTTCAGGAAAGTATTTATCGGAATCCATTCCGTTTTTATATTCCGTGGTTTGGTCTGGCACCAAATATCCAGGTGAATGGTTATTATCTTGGTACAGATAAGCTGAGCCATTTCGCTTCAACAGGAATGGATTATTTCAAAATTTACTTGCGATCTAGGTCCTTAAAGAAGGCCATTGATTGGGGAATCCTCGATGAGAAAACGGTTCATGGATATCTCTCAAGCGGTATTTTTAGTTACGCTGATCTTGAATCCAATTATCAGGGACTGAGATTTTATCTGAAATTCTGTCAGGGTAGCACTCCCTACTTAAAGAAAAGTAGTTCCGGTAAATGGATTCTGGCCAATAACCCCGACATTAAAGATTTCGTGAACGGTCATTGGGATGAGACTTTCGAACTCTCTCATCGTCTTCCGGCGAACTGGAAAAGAGTCAGAGTGATTATCAGGGATCAGTACTGTCACATGTCGCTGACTGATATGGTGATGGACCGGATGAATTATTACCAGCAAACAAGCAAGATGAGTCCTTCAATGCAATACCTGAAAGATCTCAAATCCTCGGGAAAGCTTCCTGATCCCGATCTCACTCAGTCCTTTAAGGACCTTTGCTCTGGAGTTTTATGATCATCGATAGCCTCTCTCAACTGCGTTCTTCAAAAATTATATCCACCAATGAGCCTTTGAAGCGAAAAGTCCTCATGGCCCATCCTGAATATTTTGACGTTCTCTATTCGATTAACCCTCACATGCTGGATGAATCCGGGAATCTCAACAAAGTGGATAAAAATCTGGCCCTGGCCCAATGGCAAGGCCTGAAGGATTGCTATCAGAAACTGGGTTTTGAAACACATACGATACCTGCAGTCCGGGAATATCCTGATCTGGTTTTCACAGCTAACCAGAGTCTGACATTCTGGAATGACGGGCCCGGCGTTCTCATGAGCCACATGCAATCCGAATTCAGAAGAGGAGAAGTTCCTCTCCTGGAGAAATGGTATAAAGATCAGAATTATAAAATTCATCATCTTCCGGAAGGTTCATCTTTCCTGGAGGGAAATGGTGATGTCATTCCTCATCCTGGAAAAAATATTTTCTGGGGTGGATGCGGACCCCGAACCAGAAAAGAAGTTTACGCAGAAGTTGAAAAGGTTACCAGGAAAACAATTATTCTCCTTCCTCTCATCCATGAACTTTTTTATCACCTCGATACATGCTTCTCAGTCCTGAATGAAAACACAGTTGTCTTCCTTCCTGAAGCCTTTGCACCAGAAACTGTGAACATGATTCGGGAAATGTTCCCGGTTGCGATTGAAACTGATCTACATGAGTGCAAAAGTTTCTTCACCGGGAACTGCCACAGTCCTGATGGGAAGAATGTCATTTATCAGAAAGGTGCAAAGAGGCTGGAAGAAAAACTTTCACGTGCTGGTTTTGCGCTCCATCCGCTTGAAACGTCTGAGTTCATGAAGTCCGGTGGATCTGTTTTTTGTATGAAAATGATGGCGTACTAAAAAAGAAAGCCCACCTTTCGGTGGGCATATATTGAAACTAATTGTGTTTTTGGTTGCGGGAGTAGGATTTGAACCTACGGCCTTCGGGTTATGAGCCCGACGAGCTACCAGACTGCTCCATCCCGCGTCTTAAAGAGACAAACTCTTTTAAATTAAAGCATTTATAAGCCGTGGGCCGCCGCTTGTAAAGCCTAAAGTGGAAGCTTCCCATTTTCCTCAGCTATTCCCCTAAAAGCTGTAGACTTTAGTCCAGCATAAATAGCTAAATTTTAAGAGAAATAGCCCGATAAAGATTCTGTGAGCACAATCTATGGGAGATTTATGCACCAATTAAATAAGAACGAACTTTTGCTCAAGCTGAATGTTGAAGAGATGAATCCGACGCAAATCAGACTTCTGAAGAACATCACTTCACTCCTCACTAACGTTGTGAGCTCTGATGAAGAAGCAGAATTTTTTGATACAAGCTCAGAGCTTTTTAAAAAGGTTGCTGAACTTGTGAAGCATTCACAGTTTGCTGAATCCAATCGCAAAATCAATTACGGCGAACAGGCCATTGAATACTCCATTGAGAATCTCAATGAAACTCTCGTTACACGAAATCTCCACAATATTGATAACTAAAAAAAAGGCTCCGTAAGGAGCCTTTTCCAATTGGCATGCACGACATGCAGGCCCTTAAAGTTTATTGCTGAATAATCTTCAATTCATGACCTTCTGAGAATCCCACAAACTCCGGTGCGTAGAGCGGCTGGATGGTCGCAGGTCCTGCTCTGAACTTCCCGGCTATCGATGCACGGATGCGGTACTTGAAAGTGTACTGACCATGCGGAAGACGCTCGAAGAAGAAATTTGTTCCGTTGTCGCGGATTTCTTCATACCAATAAATACCAAGATCCCACTTATGCTGGGAAACCTGATCAATCGGTTCGAAGCCCGCTGCCCGTGGATCACGAAGATGAACATACTCGGCCTGATGCTTGCTTGAGAGAGAGAGCTGAACTTCCACTTCATCCCCCACCTGGATTCCGTCACCGTCTTTCACCGGAATAAGTTTCACTCCGCTCTTCTCAGGTATCCGTTTAAAGAACTTACGGTTCACTTTGAAGAAATCACCAACAGCTTCCTTTGGTAACTTTTCTGTTGAGTAGTGCCAGGTAGCCGAAGCGAAGGCTATACCCGGAGTTGTTTTTTCGATCTTCACCGGAAGAAGTTGTGGTCCGACTTTTTCCGCAGCTATCACGATTTGATTTTTCTTCCCGGTGTAATTTGCAGGATCAAAATCAAAGTTTGTGGTTTTCCCGTCCATGCTGACCGAAAGTTTTTCATGGATTCCCAACTGCTTGGTCTTTTTCAGATAATGCGTAAGCGAGTAAATGACTTCCGAAGTGGCCCGGGTGGATTTCCAGTGATTCAGTTTTTTATTGAGGAATAACCACTGAACCATTCCATCGAGAGATTCCCTTTTCGTTCCGAGCTCCGACCCCGTCCTGAGTGCTAAAGCATGCGTCTCAATCGTATCATTGTACCAGAGCCATGACCTGTCTTCTTGCGCCCAGTGAGTTCCTTCTTCTTTTGAAGTCTTGGCTGAATCCATGACGGATTCCCAGACGAGTTTGGCATCAGAGGTTCTCTTCGCGCGATGAAGTGTGAGTGCGAGGTAGGATTTAAGATAAGGCGAATGTTCCTTCCAGTGTTTCATGCTGAAGTTAAGCATCGTCGTCCTCTCGGCTTCCGTGAATACCCCTCCGCTCCATGAAGCGTCCGGATAACTCGATAGAACATAGTTCAGGAAAGTTATAGTTTCCCAACCCACATCGTGTGCCATGAGATCACGGATGAGCTCATTGATATAATGAGCATGCATGTATCGCCATGCACTTGTGATCATATCTTTCGGAACCGTGACTTTGAACTCAATTGCTTTTGAGAATCCGTAAAGAAGATACAACGTCGTCCACGGCGAGGGTGGACCGCCGGAGAACCAGGGAAAGCCTCCGCTCGATGTTTGTGAGTTTTTGAGAAGCCTGAGATATTTCTCACGAGTGTTCTTAGCAATATCCGGATGAAGAACTGAGATCAGCTCCTGATCTTCTTCATTGCCACCTCTCGAGAGGTTCAACCAAGGAGCTTCTTCCATCGTTATCTTGCGATTGGGATCACTATCATCCCACTTCTCAAATCTGGTTTTTCTGGCCGACATGTCTTTGGCCATTTTTCCGACTTCAGGAAATTCATCAAAGACGGAAGTGACAATTCCACTCGAGACAAAGCTGTTCAGCATCTGATCGGTAGATTGATAAGGATGATTCAGGAGATACGGGAGTGATGACAAGACAGAGTAGAAAAGTTGGGCATCCAGGGTCACAACAAAAAGATCATTGATTAACGTTTTGTCAGTATTTGCCGCGAGCATAGGAAAAGTAATTTCGGCTTTATCCTTATTCAGTAGTGTGACGAATTTCGATTCTGCGAGATGCATTCTCCCCGGGAGAATGGGAATCGGGCGAAGTTCACCGTCAGACAGATTTCCTGAACGGGCGACCGTACGGATGGAAACGGCTCCCGGCCCGACCGGGACTTTAATTTTCACAGTCACATTCGTGCTTCCACCGGCCTTCACGGAAAATTTTTGGTTATCATCCAGAAGCTGGAATTTCCTGGCGAGTGAAACTTTTCCTCCCTCATCGAGAATTTCAAAAGTCGCATTCCCTTCCATTGTCTTGTCTGA
>JAYVHR010000205.1:0-2782 GCA_043771075.1 Bacteriovoracaceae bacterium | reverse complement strand
CGAGAAAGAAAAGCTTTCTTGTCGGAAAGAAAAGAACGTTACGAAAATCACGCAGAAGTTAAAAGACCTGGTTGTTAAGCCATGGAAAGACATGCGCGGAGAAATGGGTCTGTTGATGATCAAGGAACCTGCGCTCATTCACGCTGTGGTGAAGGCGATGAAGTACAAAAAAGAAGTTTATTTCAAGTTCTTAAGTGAAAAGTACCAATCGATGGAAGGGTCTTCCCCAATCGAGTTTTAATCTCTTCAGTTTTTACAGTTTTTAAATCCAGAAAGAGCTGAACGTAGTCCTGATTATGTGGTCCCGGAATAGGAACCCCTGTGCGGTTAATCAGTTTAACAATCGCTTCGTTTTGCGGGAGAAATGTAAAAGATAACGTTTCTATTTTCCTCTCAAGAGCGGCGAGCACAACCAGATCCAGGAAAAACATTCCAAGCCCCATCTTCTGATATTCATCAATGATGGTGATGGCAATTTCCGCTTCTGTTTCAGAATGAGATGCGCGAACCATGCGTACAATTCCCACGCCGCGTTTTAAATTCTCACGTTCTTCAATCCCGATGGCATAGTGGTTCCAGCCATCCAGCACGGTGAGGTACTGCAGTTCCCGCTCGGAGAAATCACGTTTTGATCCCAGAAAGCGGTAACGAATGGTCTCCGGTGACATGTCCCGGAGACCATCTGAAATTTGTTTTTTATTGTGAGGACGTACACTTCCCACTCTGAAGTGGAAGGCCTTCCATTCAAACTCCGCGGAGAATTCCGGAGTGAAGAAAATATCCTGTGACATTATTTCTTCTCGGCCCAAAGTTTTTTCGCGCGCTGAAGTTTTTCATACGACGTCATAAGCTTCTGGTGCATCTCAAATCCTTTGAGATTCATATCAGACTCATGAAGACCGTCGAATTTATCAAAACCGTTGATCATGTTCTGAGCGGCCTCAACCAGATCCTTGCCGTAAAGTTTTTCAACTGTCGGAAGGTATTCATTGGTGTTGAGAGAATCATCAGTTTCGATTGCAAGGAGAGTTTTTAAACACTGATAAAGAAGACGACGTTCAGGTTTGAGAGGAGCAAAGTGCAATGACCAGTCCACACCAGCGCGTGCCTGTTCATAGTTTTTCGCAGCAAGAGCGAGCATCGCTTTAAATTCACCAAAACGAACATCCGCCCAGGCAGTACCTGCATCAGGAATAACACCAATACCGTGAGAAACTAAAAGCATGTCATCGAAGCCTTTTTCTTCAAGCTCTTCGTGAAGCTCCATCAATTCTTCCTGCGAAAGCTCGTGGGCACCAAGGATGCGTTCACGAACTGAAACACCAGCGTTGTTATTATCCCAAGAGAGATCTTCCGGCTGATAGATTTCAGACATTCCAGGAACGTGAATACGACAGCCATAAACATCGAGGTGATCGAAGTCCATGATATAAACATCTTTCTCAAGCTTGTGGAAAATATCAATCAGGGAATCAAGTTCGGCCTGAGTAGACTTGCCGCCAAAGTTCCAGTCAGAGAATTCAAAATCAGGAGTTTCTCTAAAGAAGTTCCAGTGTACGAGACCGTTTGAATCGATGAAGTGTGCTTCAAGATTTAAATGATCACTTACGTCTTCGAGTTCAAAAGTCGGAGGAGAGAAAACATTTAACTGATCAAGACGGCGGCCCTGAAGAAGTTCAGTGAGCGTTCGTTCAAGGGCGACTTCAAATTTTGGATGGGCACCAAATGAGGCAAACGCTGTTCCTTCTTTTTGGTTAAGAAGAGTCACGTTGATCACCGGATATTTTCCACCAAGAGAAGCATCTTTGCAGATGATTGGGTAGCCGTGAGCTTCAAGCTCGGCAATCGCTTCAACAACTTTCGGGAAGCGATTGAGAACTTCTTCCGGTATTGTCGGAAGAGTAATTCCTTCAGCTAAAATCTGGTTTTTTACTGAGCGTTCAAAAATTTCAGAAAGTGCCTGAACGCGCGCTTCTGTTTTTGTATTTCCTGCTGACATACCGTTTGAAACATAAAGGTTTCCGATGATGTTCATAGGAATGTAGTAAGTTTTGTTATCAGACATTCTGGTATAAGGAAGAGCGCAAATCCCGCGGTCTAAATTTCCGGAGTTGGTATCAATTAATTGAAGGGGAGAAAGCTCTCTTTCAGAATCATAGAAATCCCACAGCTCATTATTCATGAGGCCTTCTGGCATCGTTTCGTTTGATACCGGAAACCATTTTTCATGTGGGTAATGAACGAATTCAGATTGAGCGATTTGTTCACCCAGATAAAAATCTGCGAAAAAATAATTACAATTTAATCGTTCAAAAAATTCACCAAGCGCACTCGCAAGGGCCGCTTCTTTCGAAACACCTTTGCCGTTAGTAAAAAGATAAGGGCAATAACGATCGCGGATATGAACTGACCAGACGTTAGGGACAGGGTTAAGCCATGAAGCTTCTTCAACATCAAAACCCCAGTTCAAAAGCAGATTCCGAAGACGGGCAATCGTGTCTTCCAAAGGGGCGTCTTTCCCTAGAATCATTGTTTTAGTTGTCATTGGGGATCCTCTGTTAATTTATACGGTGTGCTATATCTCACAGAAGGGCCCACTCGACAAGATTTCGGGCGAAAAACAGTCTTTTCGGAATACATTCCCCCCTTCATATGAGCCTTAGACAAACATTCAACAAAGTCAGTCTGGGAGTTATGCGCAACGCTGTTTAATGAGACATCTATCTGTGAGGTAATTATGAAACATTATAATATTCAGACGGTGTCTCAGTTGTGTGGTCTT
>JAYVHR010000204.1:0-18190 GCA_043771075.1 Bacteriovoracaceae bacterium | reverse complement strand
CGGGACTGAAGAGAAGTTGTCTCGAGATTCATGACGAATTCCCGGAAACCTTCAAGCTGCTTTTTTTTGATTCTTTCGAGCATTCCCATAAGCTCTTATTATAAGTGCAATCGGAATCGGGGAAAGATCTCTTTCAGAGGCCGCGTAATTTATTGAAAATGGGATTGAGCTGAAGAATCAGTCTGTTAAGATCTTCCTCACTAAAGTCGAAGCCGAAGGATAAACGCAGACCATTCTTGGCAGAATTACCCTTATGGAGATGGAGGAGGACTTCGCTGTTTTTCGCCGCCCCACTCTGACAGGCCGATCCGGCGCTGATCATTACACCGTGAATATCAAAAAGGGCGAGACTGACATCAGAACTGAGTTTATTGAGGTAAAAATAGATCGTGTTGGCATTCATCCTCGATGAATCGGCCGTGATGACCTCGCCAATGCCTGAGAGCTCCTGCTCGAGATGCCGGAGGAGTTTCAGGCGGAGCTCGCTTAATTTTTCAAACTGCGTTTTCTCAAGATCACTGAGAGCAAGAGCAATACTGTGAACGCCCTGGGTATTTTCCGTGCCGGAACGAAGACTTCCCTGCTGGCCGCCACCGGTGAGAAGAGAATGAAAAGGCATCTCTTTTTGAAAAAAAGTAAAACCGATTCCCTTCATCGCTCCGAACTTGTGGCCGGAAAAAGTCCACGCGTCTCCTTGATGAAGCTCCTTCCAGTTCGCTACTTTGCCAGGAGCTTGAACTGAGTCCACGTGTATATAGAGATCACGTATCGTTTTCAGTTTTTCGAGTTCTTTAAGTGGAGACACATGTCCCGTTTCATTGTGAACCCACAGATGATGAACCAGGATGATGAGGTCAGGATTATTTTCTTTCCTATCGAGAAGAACACGATAATTTTCGTTCTGATTGTAGAAAAGATCATCTCTGCGTTTCAGTTCCAGAAACTTCACGTGAGGCCCCAGGTAGCTTTCCTCGAGAGAACTCACCGCCGGGTGATCAATTTTTGAATAACAAATGAGAAGGTCTTTGCCCGAGAGGCGCGCTTCTTCAGCGAAGGAATGCGCTATCGTGCTGATTCCTTCAGTGGCACCTGAGTGAAAGAACAATCGGGTGTCCTTTTCAGATTTTCCGAATGTGCGAAAAATTTTCTCGCGGCCTTCGTTGATAATTTTCCGGGATGCTTTGCCGGCAGAGTGCTGACTGGAAGGATTGGCAAAATGAAACTCGCCGCTCTTCAACCAGTTTTGGACTGATTGAGAGAGCGGCGATGTTGCATTAAAATCTAAGTAGATTCTATCAATTCTGCTTATTGGTTCATTTCCCCAGAAGCAGCACGGATGTTCGAAGCAGACGTCTCATTGAATGCGCCAGCACCTTTACGGGCAAGGTCACCAAGAGTTGTCGTAGCAAGGTAATCCTGCATGATAGTACCGAGATTCTCGAAATAACCTCTGGTAAGGTTGAACTCTTTCGTATCAACGATAGCGTTGATGTCGTTACCAGACTCATCCTTCATGATCTCGATCCCAGAGCTTGGTACGCCCAGGATGTCGCGAGCAGGGTTGATGTTCTCACCAACGCAATCAAGAACGTCTTTCACAGAGATTTCGTCCATAGAACGGGCCAGTACATATCCGCCGCCTGGGCCGCGAACTGACTTGACCGCTTTTCCTGTACGAAGCTTTCTGAAAAGCTGCTCAAGATAATGCAAGCTGATTGACTGTCTTGTTGAAATTTCCTGCAGACGAACCGGGTTTCCATTTGAGTGGAAAGTCAGGTCCAGCATAGCACGGACGGCGTAACGCCCTTTAGATGTAAGTCTCATTGTCTTCCTCCATAAATCCAAAAAAGTTGGTAATTTTCTTATCGGGTTCCGAAACCATCCTTGTCACCCGAGAGATTTTCATTCTGAAATGCCGCTCACTGCAATCCAGACTAAATATCTCCTAAATAGTATGACAGTTTCTTTTTTCTCACGTCAACTTTTAAATATTCTGAAGTATTTTATTTTAACTGACCATTCATGACAGCGCTATAAATACTATAAATTTCAATCAGTTAGGCGTGATTTTCGACATCCGGTGGCACTCTGTCTCTGGGCAATTATTTCCGACAAAATCGGTTAATCATCATGCAAAGAGGACAGGGAAAAATTACGGGAAGGGCCTTCAGGTGAAGGATTCTTTTCTGAGTTGATGTTGATCTCGAGAACATATGAACTCCAGTTCTCCGGTAATTCACGATGAATTCGTCGGGCAAATTTCATCCCCCACTCAACAAAAAAATACTGTTTGTCTTCAAGATAGTTCGGTACTTCCAGCTGGAGAATCTCTTCGTTTTTTTCCAACCGATAAAAATCGGCGTGAAGAACAGACTTGGTTTCAGACAGAATAGAATATGTCGGAGAAAGCAATTCTTTATCACCGATAAACATCTGAACAAAAGTCGTCTTCCCCGCTCCCAGCGCTCCCTCGAGAATGATCATCGAAGGGGCCTTCGAAAGATCTTTCATCTCGTAGACGATGTAAGGCAGATCGGATTTGTAGACTTTCTTCCACTCGCGGATCGGTTTTTTATTCATGCGATTCTTTCAGAAGCTCGTTGTACTTCACGAACGCTTCCGGGAAGGCCTCGATAAGACTCGTGGCCGTCATCGGGCGCACGCCGAGTTTTTCGGCCGCAACCTGACCCGCCCATGTATGAACCATGACTCCCATAAGAATGGTCTTATTCATGTTCTCGTAGAGATTATAAAGATTGTCTCTTTTCTTTAAGTTCGCTTCCTGGCCGATGAGACCGCCGAGAATTCCCGCGAGCACATCTCCCACACCACCGGTTGCCATTCCGTCATTCGGAGAGAAATTAAAATACGTCTTCCCATTCGGGAATCCGAGATAGGTACACGGACCTTTCAGGATCACGGTGCAGTTAATTCTTTCGATCACATCTTTCAGGTGAATGTAAGGAGCTTTCTTCACTTCTTCGAGTGAAGTGCCGGCAAAGCGGGCAAATTCCCCGAAGTGCGGAGTAAGAATTGTCGGAGCGTTCCGGAGACGGAAAACTTCCGCATCATCTTTTATATTGAGTACGTTAATGGCATCCGCGTCCAGGACCACCGGGCCGGAAAAGTTATTCATGATTTCGAGAACGAGCATGCGCGCACGATTGGAACGCGCTAGTCCCGGACCGATCACGATCGAATCATACTTATCGAGGTCTTTTAAGAGTCTTGACCATTTCGCCTGATCATTCGGCACGTAACCCGTCATGATCTCCGGGATGAGACGCGAGATGAATTCCTGATATTGCGGCTCCCACGTGACAGCAGTCACGAGTCCAGCTCCCACTTTGAGAGCGGCACTGGAAGTCATCACGAGGGCACCGGTGAGACCATGCGATCCACCGATTACGAGTGTGTGACCGAAGAGTTTTTTGTCTCCAAACTTATTTCTTTCGCGCGGAAGTTCATCGCGGATGTTGTCATTGATCAGGAATTTGTCACCACCCTCATTCACGAGATCATCCGGAAGACCGGCATCGATAATTTCGATTTCTCCCACGAGTCTCGGCCCTTCGGCTTGGTAATAACCAAGCTTCGGAAAACCAACAGCGAGAGTGAGATCTGCCTCAATGGCATTTCCCATGATCATGCCGGAGTTTCCTTCTACACCTGAAGGGATATCGAGTGAGATCGTATAAGATTTCTCAGAGTTGATGAAATGAATCACATCGTAGAGGAAATTGGAAAGCGGAAGGCGCACACCTGTTCCGAAAATCGCATCCACAATAACCTTGGGAGAGCTGTATTGCTGGAAGTAAGCTTCCAATGGTCCGATTTCATCAATGTATGTGGTGCGAACTCCATAGGCCTTGGCAATTTTCAGCTGATCTTTGACTTCCTGAGAAGCATCTTTTTCATCGAAGAGAAGAAACGCACGGGGCTCGAGGCCCATCGCCGCCAGATGCCGGGCAATCCCGAGACCGGTGCCTCCGTTATTTCCCTTACCGATCAGAAAAATAACTTCTGCCATGGTGATTTCATCGCCGAGTTTATTGAGAATCGCGCGCGCTCCGAGAAGGGCCACGTTTTCAATAATCAGTTTTTCCGGAAAATGGTATTTCGTCTGCGCCATCTTCTCGAGTTCTTTCATTTCCTGCTGGGTGACAATCTTCATCTCTATGCCTTTAAGGGGTATTTTTTAATGAGAGTGAGCATTTCTTTAATCACATGACCAAGTCCCAGGAAAACACTTTCAGCGATTATCCAGTGACCGATATTGTATTCTTCAAAATGAGCTTCTTTAAGAAGTGGCTCGAGGGAATCATAAGTAAGACCGTGGCCCGCATGGTATCCCCAGCCAGCTGGTTTAATAATCGCGCTGCCGGCGCGATAACTATTCAGATGTTTCTCAAGATCTTTCCCTGCGAGGAAATCCTTGGCGTATTCGCCGGTGTGAATTTCCACCGCGTGCGCTTTCATGGTGAGACATCTTTTCAGGACTTCGGGATCTGATTCCACGAAGAGAGAAATTTTTGTAGTGGGTGAAGCTTTGAGGATGCGCTCACAAGCAGATTTAACTCTCTCGTAATTCTTAGGATCAATCACATCAAGTCCGCCTTCTGTCGTGCGCTCTTCTCTCTTCTCCGGGACAAGACAAACCCATTCGGGTTTCTCGCGCATCGCGATTTCCACGATCTCATCGTGGCATCCGAGTTCAAGATTCATCGGCATGCCGATTTTTTTGCACATATCATGAACAGACAGCACATCCTGGTCCTGGATGTGACGGCGATCTTCGCGAAGATGAATGGTAATCTGATGGGCACCAGTCGCAAGCGCCACATCGGCCGCGCGGACGACGTCCGGATAAAATTCCCCACGCTGCTGGCGAAGAGTCGCTACATGATCGATGTTCACACCGAGTCTCGCGTATTTCATATTATCCCAAAGCCTTTGTCAGAACTCCTGCGAGTTCAGAACAAAGAGAATTTACGAGTTTTAAGTCTTTACCTTCCACCATCACGCGGGCCAGTGGCTCTGTTCCCGAATAGCGAAGTAGAGTTCTTCCTTCAGATCCCAGTTTCAAATTAGCTGCTTCCAGTGCTTTTCTGATTTCCGGCACTTCATCGAAAGGGACGCGCTTAGAAACATGAACGTTTTCCATTTTCTGCGGGAAGAGTTCAATGTCGTTGGTGAGTTCCGAAAGATCGCGGTCGTAAAATTTGATACTCTCAATTACTTTGAGAGCAGCGAGAATTCCGTCACCAGTCGTGGAATATTTCTTGAAGACGAGATGCCCTGAAGGTTCTCCGCCAAAAAGTGCACCACTTTGTCTCATATGCTCAACAATGTAGCGGTCTCCGACCTGAGTGCGGATAAATTTGAGTCCGCACTTATTGAGATAAGACTCAATTCCGAAATTACTCATGACAGTCCCCACCACTTCTTTGGTGTGACCGATTTCCTGATTATCGAGGAGGAACTTTCCACAGAGGCCGATGAGTTTATCCCCGTGAATGACTTCACCGTTTCTGTCGACGATCGTGAGCCTGTCTCCGTCACCATCAAGGCACACGCCAAGATCAGCGCGGAATTTCTTGACGTGTTCTGCACAAAGTTGCGGATGAAGAGCACCACAGCCCTGATTGATGTTCACACCATTGGGAGAGCTTCCGATGGAAATGACTTCTGCACCAAGTTCTTCAAAAACCATGGGTGCGAGTTTGTACGCGGCACCATGAGCACCATCCACAACAATACGCAGGCCCTCGAGCGAGTATTGGGGAGAAAGAGCGGCCTTCGTATGCACAATATAACGGCCGATCACTTCATCCAGGCGTTTGGCGTTCCCCAGCTGATCTCCGGTCTTGGACGGGATCATGGAAGGATCAAGAACCATTCTTTCCAGTTCGAGTTCAATCTCATCCGGAAGCTTGTGTCCGGTGCGGTCAAAAATCTTGATGCCGTTATCTTCGTAAGAATTGTGAGAAGCAGAAATCATGACTCCCGCATCTGCCCGCATACTTTGCGTCACGAACGCCACACCCGGAGTCGGAAGAGGTCCGGTGAGAATTGCTTTCCCACCTTGGGAACAAACACCGGCCGAGAAGGCCTGCTCAAGCATGTAACACGAAAGTCGCGTGTCCTTGCCGATGATGATCAACGGTTTTCTGGAAAAATTTTGCTGGAAATAACTCGTGACTGCGCGGCCTAAAACAAACGCCACTTCACCGGTCATCGGATAAGTGTTGGCCTTACCGCGAATCCCGTCGGTTCCAAAGAGTTTTCGAACTGACATAGAGCTCACTTTTGTGAATGAAAAGTACCCTTTGAATATACCAGTTTATTGAATATTCACAATAATGGTCTTAGGCGTGATCTCGAGAAGGTGAATGCTGGGCGGAAGAATGACTCTCAGGGGAACTTCCATTTTTCCCTTAGCGTCTGCCGGAATATCGGCCCACACCTGGATAGTGGATGAGATATTTGATCGGTTTTTCATGACTTTCTCAGGCACGAGCAGTTTGACACTGGCCCTCTTTACCTGAGAAGTGATGACTTTGGAGTGTGTCAGAAATTTAATCGGCAAATTATTCAGCTCAAAATTCGCACTCGCCGCTTTCAGCTGATAGAGAAGTTTTATGTCATGCCCTGTCGTAAGTGTCAGGCGATCATCGGGAATGGCGAGTTCAATCGACACTTCATCCGCTCCCACCAGGGACTCAAGCTCAATAGGCCTTGTCGAGAGATGAGTGAGTTTCGCAATGAGAGACCGCGGACCGTAGACTTCCACTTCTTCCGGCATGAGTATCACATTGGTCAAGGCCACTTTATCGGGAAGATTCCCCACGAATTGTGGTTTCACCGGAATAATCCGGCTGGCCTTTCTTTCCAGACGGATCGCAATTTTCCGCGGAAGCACACGTTCAACCACCATACCAAAAGGCAGGTTTAGCTGAGTGGGATTGATATCCACGGAAAAATTAAGCTGTCTTTTTACTGAACCTCGGGACGCGCGGTTAAGATCAATCACGAGACGGTCTTCTCTTTCGGCCACGGTTCTCACGAACGCGCGGGGACCTTCAATCATGAATGTCACTTCAGTCGCAGGCCGGTCAGAAAACATCATGTCACTCGGAAGAACGTATTCCAGTGTCACCGTTTTTTCGAATTTTACTTTTTCCGAGTTAAGAACATAAACCCACAGGAAAAGTGAAAGAAACGCAGAGATGAATTTCAGTGAATGTTTTTTCACTGTCCCCTTCATTCTCATGTCGCCCCCTTGGCCGTGAGTTCACCGGCGCTGATCTTATCAATCTCAAGGAGGAATTTACGGAGATATTTACGGAGCTGCTCTTCGTTTTCCATGTAATGGAAGACACCGTTGTAACAAATATTGATACGACCGGTTTCTTCAGAGACAGTTACCACAACGGCATCAGAAACTTCTGTGATCCCAAGAGCGGCACGGTGACGGGTTCCGTAATGGCGGTCAATCTCTACGTTTTTTGAGAGCGGAAGAAAACAACCTGCGGCCTGGATAACACCATTGTAAATAATTATGGCACCATCATGGAGCGGAGATTTCGTCTGGAAGATGGAATAAATAATATCCGAGTGAATCCTCGAATCGAGTCTTGTTCCCGAGGAAGAATAGTTCAGGAGACCGTGATTTTTTTCAAACACAATGAGAGCACCCGTTCTTTCGCGAGAAAGAGCTGAGCAGGCCGCCACTACTTCTTCAATGTGCTGGTCAAACTTATTTCTCCCGCCCCGGTTACCAATTCTCGTGGAAGAAATTGATACGAGCGCAGAACGGATCTGATCCTGGAAGAGCACGATGAGAATAATGAAAAGGTAATCGAAGAAATTCTGGAGAATCCACGAGAGAGAATAAAGTTCGTAGAACTGACTCATCCACCAGACAACGGCGAGGGCCACGATACCAAAGAGCATCTGGTAAGCGCGCGTCCCTTGAACAATCAGGAGGAAGCGATAAATGATCAACCCGACTGCGATCAGATCGAGTAAATCAATAAACCGGAAATTGGTGAGGAGAATCCCCAACTGTTGCATTTAACCTCAGTGTTGTAATAAACAATTCGGTTATCTATGCGTAAATCTGAGGGGAACATACAAAAAAAGGCCCTTTCGGGCCTTTTTTTGTAATCAAGCAACTTTCTTTTCGTCCACGACTGCCAGAGCGACAGCTGGCTTCGGAGACTTGATCTCCTCGAGGATATCATCCGACATAAGCATCTTCTTACGAAGGGCCTCGCGGGAAATCCCCATACTGGTCGCAGCTTTCGACTTATTCCCCTTGTGACGCTTGATCTCTGCGAGAATCATCTCGCGTTCAACCAGGGCCACACGGTCTTTCAGTGGGATCTGATAATCATCTGCGTGCGGGATATTTTCCAGCATGCAGTTAGATGTTTTCGTGATGTCGATAATCGGAGTCGCTTTCGAACCGAGATCCGAAATGACATGCGCCTTCGGATTGTAGAGAACGGCTTTTTCCACTGCTTTCTCAAGTTCGGCCACGTTCCCCGGCCAGGAATAAGTGAAAAGCTGAGCTTTTACTTCTTCCGTAAAATCTTTCAGAAGAAGTCCCTGCTTGCGGCACTCTTTCTTGATGTTGGCGTGGAGGAGTTCCTCGATATCGAGCGGACGCTTTCTCAGGGGATCAATATTCACTTCTGACGAAGTCATATAACTCAGAAGTTCCGGGTTAAACGACCCTTCTTCTTCCACCAGTTGCTTGAGGACTTTCGAAGTTGTAAAAACAGTGCGCAGATCGAGGGAAATCTGCGATCCTTCCACACGTCTGTCTTTCAGAGTATTGAGGAGACGCATCTGCATTTTGAGAGGCATAAAGCTGATTTCGTCAAAGACGATTGTCCCGCCGATGCACTCTTCAAGTTTTGATTTATGCCCATTGCCGCCGAAAATTTCTGTCGCAAGAGATTCTTCATCCACACCTTTACAGTTAATGATGATGAACGGAGCAAGACCACGCTTCCCTTCATTGTGAACAATGCGGGCAAGAAGTTTCTTACCAACTCCGGGCTCACCGGTAACAAGAAGTGCTGAATCGATATCTTTCAGGCGAACAATTGATTTCCTGAGTTCTGAAGTCTGTGGCGAACGACCAACCCATGCGTACTCACGATCGTACGGAGTCGAGAATCTGCGGATGAGTGATCTTTCCGAGAGTGGGTTGTAATGGTGGAAGACTGAAGAAAGAATGAGGGCAAGAACCTTCATTGTTTTTTCATCTTCCGCAGTAAAGCGGTCTTCGTTACGCTTATTGAGCACTTCGATAACACCAATGATTTTATCTTCCCGGTTAGAAATCGGGCTGCAGATAATTGAGCGTGTATCGTAACCAGTGACTTTATCCATATCTTCAGAGAAGCGGACATTGTCATTCTTCGTATCGATGTTAAGCGACACACCTGTTGTGAACACTGAACCCGCAATACCCTTACGGTAATCGAATTTCAGAAGTTCCTTATCAATCCCGAGAGCAGCGACTGCTTCGAGTTCATTTGTCTCTGTATTAATGAGGAAGATCGAAGCGCGCTGAGCATTCAGGATACGCACGATTTCTTCGAGCATGGATTCGACGAATTTTTCTTTGTTACCAAACTGAGTAATATCCTTGAAGAGAGACAGGAGGAGCGAGAACATCTCGAAGCCTTCTTTCTCAGAAGAATAGTGCTGAGTCAGAGCGAGTTGCACGAGACTGTCTTTCAGGCGCTCCGGTGGGAGAGACTGAATGTACTGCTCGATGAATCTTTTCATATTGCCGTGATCTTCGGCATCCATTTCGGCACCGTAGTTCATCGCAGCCTCATCACCCGACGTTGTGTCTTTAAACACGCGGACAATAGAGGCACCAAAGTCAAAACGAAGGCGCTTAAACTGGAGTGAACAACGAAGTGTCGTTCCGACAGCTAGCGGGAAAGTTGTATTGAACCCGAAGCCGGTCATACTTACGTCACAGAGCTTGGTCTTATCAATGCAGGAGAATTTTCCAAACTCGTTCTCGTATTCAACGATAAACATCACATCATCACGTGATTCAACGGGCACACGGAAAGATTGATAGTATTTAAATTCGGAGAAGCTGGTCAGCATGTGAGACTCCTTAAAGGTGCACTATTCTGGAGTCTTATCGGAAACATGCCTCAAAACTTTAACTATTCTGGCAATAATAATTGGCAGACCTTTCGATAGTTTAGGCCCTGAAAAGGGAGAGAACCTTGCGGATGATATTCTGACCGGTAACTCTCTCCAATTGCTCAACCCCTGGAACCGGGTTGATTTCGAGGATCAGGTGCTCCCCTGTCTGGGTCTCAAAAAAGTCCACCGCCCCATAAAATGTTCCGGTGAGCATCCTGATCTCTTCCCCGAATTCTGAAAGCGCCTTGGGAATCGGAACGACTACCGCCGAACCACCCTGGGTGAAATTGGCCGCCACTGCGCCCCTTCTCTGGAGGAGAATTTCCTCCTGACCACAATAGAAGAGACGAAACTCTTTCACGTTCTCAAGATAAGGCTGAACAATCCACGAGCGATCTTTGGTCTCCTTCTCCCAATCAAGAAAGGATTTTTGATCCATGGTCCTGATGCCCCAACCGCCCTGACCCCGGACTGGCTTGATCAGAATTTTCTCCGGCAAAAAATCACCCCGATGATCAAGTGGCCTCCAGGGTATGACATGGAAGCCTTTCTTCTCCAGAAACTGAAACTGCATTGCCTTATCCCGGAGTAAGGCATGCGACTCAACCGGATTGATGATATTTGTTTGGGACTTTCTTAACAGATTGAGGTCGCGATCATCTCCATACACACCTGACGTGCGGATGAGGAATGCGGAAGCATCCGGGACGCGAGTATCTTCCCAGGGATTCCAGCAATCAAGTTCTCCGACCTCTTCCGTCAACCTCTTCATGAAGTAGGTTTCTCGATTCCGGGTCACGACAGTCATTTTATTCATAGAGACGGCCCCAGCTTTTCTCCTTAAAATATACTTCATGCTGAAATTAAAATCTGCTCTCATCACAGGTCTTCTGGCCTTTTCTGCTTTTGCCCAGGAACCGGTCATAACCACCGCTGCTCCTGCTGGTCTCACTGAACCGGTGAAGAAGTTCTGCGATAATCTCAAAAAGAAATTTGATGATTACAAATGGGGCAATCCTGAATGTGAAAGCTTCAACTGGAATCACGTCCGTAATTCAGATGTCGGAACTCCCCTCATCTGGACTGTATTCGGGGATGAAAAATCTGAAGCGTCGATGGCCAATGCCACCGTCGTCCTTTGCGGTGTTCATGGTGATGAAATCACTCCCGTGAAATTCTGCTGGGATCTCCTGAAAGACCTGAAGGCCAATCACACATTTAAAGATAAGGTTGTGATTGTTGCTCCTCTCGTGGCACCCGACTCTTTCCTGAAAACAAAACCGACGCGGACCAATGGCCGTGGTGTTGATGTGAATAGAAATTTCCCGACAGGAGACTGGTTAAAAGAAGCGCACCGGAAATGGAAGAGTGCTTACCGGAGTGACAAGCGAAAGTTTCCGGGCAAGAAAGCGGCGTCCGAGCAGGAAACTATTTTCCAGATGAATCTGATCCTTCGCTACAAACCGAATAAGATTGTATCGGTTCACGCCCCTCTCACTCTTCTTGATTACGACGGACCGTCGCTCACGAATGAATCGGGAAATCCGGCGAAAGCTCTCCTTGATGGGATGAGTGAGAAGTCGGCCAATTATAAAGTGCAGAACTATCCGGTCTTCCCGGGCAGTCTCGGGAACTGGGCGGGATCGGAAAAGAAAATTCCCACTTACACACTTGAACTTCCCAATTCCAATCCGGCAGAGACCGATAAATTCTGGAACATGTTCAAGGACGCCATGCTGCTCGCCCTTGATCACCCGATGAAATGATCGATCCAGGCCCCTTTTCTATGCATATTTCCGTTCAAAGTGAAAATCCAGCAATTTATAGCGATATCTAAGCTTGTGTTTTTAAATAGTTAGGTATGATGATTACGTTAGCCGGGGAAGTTGAGGAATTTCTCAACTTCTGTTACAATGATACCGAGGAGAGTTGGGCGTGAAGGATGAAAACAAGCAAACAGAAATTTTAGCGGAACCTATTTTTTTTGATCACCAACTCATCCAAAGAATCACGTTCGATCTGATTCATATTAATCAAGGCTGGGACGATGAAAAACATGACTACGCAAATCGAAACAGAAGCTCTTATACCGCAGCAGATATTATCGACTTCTTTGAGCAGTTCAAATACTACCAAGTCGAATGGCTACTCGGTACGAATAAGACACAAGAAGATATTAGGGGTGTTTTGTATAATCGCTACTTCTGGAAAACGACAGACGAAAACGGAAACACTGTGCGAGTTGTTTTAGACCTTCCTCACCAAACTACAGGTGAAGGAATTATCGTCACAGTTTTTTAGACTATAAGGATGAATTTATGAAAAACAAAAATCTCTCTCATGAAGAAAATCAAATTAACAGAAAGATTGACTCTGGCGAAATCAAGCCAGTTCAAATTCCACGGTTAAGAACATCTTCGGACATTCTCAAATATCAACTTTGCTCTGAAATTATTAAGTATAAAAAAGACAAAGACCTTCGCCAGAATGATATTGCGATGGCAATTGACGTAAATAAGTCTGAAATCAGCAAAGTCTTCTCTTATCAGTTGGAAGAATTTTCTGCAGAGAGACTTCTAGGCATGGTCGAGGCCCTTATTAAATCAGGTGCTGATATTCGTTTGGAGAATATTTTTGAAGAAGCTAGGAAGAAGGTTGCAGGCCTTGATAAAAAAATTAGACCTCCTGAGAAAGCCAAGACAATTCATTACTAATCGGGACCGAGCTTAAGTTCATCCTTTCACCGGTTCCGGTATCGCTTTCGTGACGAGTACCGGAATGATCATGAGAACTGCACCAATCAGATACGCGTAGATCGAACCAAACTTCCAATACGTAATCGATGCATAGATCGGTCCAATCACTCTTCCCAGTGCGGAGAGCGAGCGGAAAATCCCGAGACTTTGGCCCTGCATGTGTTTTGGAGAATAGAATGTCAGGAGTGTTGTCTGACAAGGAATGATCATCGCTGAACCAATCGAGAGGAAGAAGAGTCCCGCATAAAGCATCCAGTCTGACTGAGCGTACGCAAGAAGAACGAGTCCGGGAATAATCGCGATGAGTCCCTGGATCGTCATCTTCTTTTCACCCACCTGGTGGGCCTTGCGTCTCACGTATCCGCCCTGAACCATCCCGATCATGAAACCGATAAAGATAAACATGTAGGCGTTCTGCATCGACGTGTAGCCCAGGCGCTCGACGGCGAGGAATGTGAGTGTGAACTCCATTCCTGAGAAAGCCGTGATGAAAAGAAAGTGCGAAAGATTCGTGAGGTTCACGGCCCGGATCGGGAGTGGCTTCATGAGAACAAAAGGATTCATCGTGCGGACGAGATGTTTTTGTCCGCCCTTCTTCAAAGTCTCAGGGAAAGTTTTCCAGATCGTGAAGAAGTTAATGAACGCCAGGACTGCAGCGAGTGCCGCAGGAGTTGAGAATGGATTGATTCCGAAGGCGGCCCAATCAGGATTCATCGCAATCGGATTGTACATGGAGAGAATTCCCCCCATCGCAGGTCCAATCACAAATCCAAGAGCAAAAGCGATACCGATGGAAGCCATGCCTTTTGAGCGGTTTTTTTCATCGGTAATATCACTCACGACTGCTGAAGCAATCGAAAGGTTTCCGGACATGAATCCACCGATGATCCTCGCAAGAACGAGAGTGGTGAATGACCCCGAGAAAATCCACATCATGTAACTGATAAATAATCCGCAGACGGAAATCATGAGAACCGGGCGACGTCCGATCCGATCAGAGATCCCGCCCCAGATAGGAGCAGCAACAAATTGAAGTAATGAATAGAGAGCACCTAAAAGCCCGCCGAAGAGGACAATCGAACTCATCGTACTGGTTCCGTCCGAAGTTGCACCCTGGATACTGGTGATGAGATTCATCATCCCTTTCAGGATGAAATTATCACCGTCTACTTCCAGATAGTATTTCGCCATCGCCGGGAACATCGGGAAGATGATCGAAAAGCCCACGAGATCGAGGAACATCGTGAGGAACATAAGCTTTAAGATACGCTTGGATTCCGGTGGTAGTTTTGAAGGAGCTTCTTTTTCTTGTTCTTTCAGCACGGCCTGATACCTCTCTTCAATGTGAACTTCGTAAAATAATTTTTCGCGCTCGGTATGTGTGCCGTTGGCGTATGTATTGATAAATTTCGAGTAGTCATTCACCCACTGGGGATCAATGTTCACGCACGGAACTGAGATGAGAGTTCCGCCGGCCTTTTTCACTTCATGGCCCAGCTCGTTTCCGATTTCATCCGTCGTCTCAAGGCAATCCACAACGAAGCTCGGGCAATAGATCGCGATTTTCTTTTTCCCGCCGGCGACTTTTTTCAGCACACTCTGGTCGGTGTAAGGACCAAGCCAGACTTCGCCTCCGAATCTTGACTGGAAAGTCATCGACACGGGAATATCGAGATCAAGCTGGTGCTTCAGGAGTTCAAAGGTCTCAAGACAGTGAAGGAGATAAATATCTTTTTTCTCGAGCACTCTCCGGAGAGGGATTCCGTGGAAGGAGATCACGAGTTCGTCGACATCTTTATGCTGAGAAAGAGTCTCACGGATTTTCCGGACACCATTATCAATGAAGGCCCTTGAACGGTGATAGGAATTGACGATCGTAATTGAGGGAATGTTCACGCGGTTTTTCAGCTCTCCACCAATGGCATCAATCACTGATCCGATGGTGCTTTCCGAGTACTGAGGAAACTGCGGAAGAACGAGTACGCTCTGCGCGCGCTCACCGACAGGTTCTTTTTCCCAGCTATCGAGCACATCTTTTAATCGCGGATGAGAGAGAAGAAAAACATGATTGAGCTCAAGATTCTGGTCGAGATGCGGGCGGACCGCATGGGCAAATTTCTCGGTATTCAGGACGAGAGGAAATCCGTCTTTTTCCTCGATCCGGCCATAGGCCGCAGCAGATTTCTTGGGACGGAAAGGAAGAATGAAAAGGTTCAGGATGATCTTCCAGAGGAAGGGATTGATATCAATTACCCGCGGGTCTCCAAGGAATTCCCTGAGGTAAGAGCGGACATCACTGACTTTGGTGCTCTTGGGAGAACCCAATTGAGCAAGAATAACCTTGGTTTTTTGACCCATATCATTGTATTTGTCATACACAACGCTAAATGACTAGAATTTAAGCTTAAACAAGGACCATACGATGGCCAAAAAAACAAAATTATCCGGTCGCGCGGATAAGGATCTCGGATCAGTAAGCCTTTTAGGGAATTCGAAGACGGATTACCCTTCCACTTACTCTCCGGGTGTACTTGAAAAGTTTCCCAATAAGAACCCGGGCTCTGACGCCTGGACATCTTTTATCTGCACGGAATTCACTTCGCTTTGCCCGAAGACCGGTCAACCGGACTTCGCTAAAATTTTTGTAAACTACATTGCGGATAAAGAAATGGTGGAATCAAAATCACTCAAGATATATCTCTTCAGTTTCAGAAACCACGGTGATTTTCACGAAGATTGCGTGCAGAAAATCTGCGATGACCTCGCTCGCCTTATGAAGCCCAAATACATTGAAGTCATGGGGGATTTCACTCCCCGGGGCGGAATTGCCATCTTTCCGTATGCCTCAAAAAGTAACGGCTCGAAAGAGTTTGAAGAGCTTAGACGGTCCCGGATGGCCAATTATGCCCCCGGCAAGTACGGAATGGCATTGGACCGGCTTTACTAGTAAAATAGGCTAAGAACAAAAGGGATATCTATGATGGGTCTTGGTATGAGTGAACTACTTATTGTACTCGCGATTGTTGTCCTCTTCTTCGGCGGCAAGAAACTTCCTCAACTCGGAAGCTCGCTAGGTGAATCGATCAAGAATTTCAAGAAAGGTATGAACGAGAAAGACGACGATAAAGACAAAAAAGCTTAAGCAAGCTTTTCGACGACTCTCACGACCACCGGTTCATTCTCGTTAACAATCTCAATCTCCTCAAAAATTTTCTGCACCACCGTCTCGTAAGAGACGGTTTTGCCTTTCAAGCTCAGAAGTTGAGTGATGTAGCGGGCAGCACGATCAATCAGTTTATTGTTTGAAGGTCTGACCCACGTCATGACATTCCCTTCGTAACGACCGAGAAGTCCCATGATGAGTGTGGAATGAGCGTTCAGGAGCATTTTCACCATCAGGTGATTAAAGAGTGGCTCTTCACCCCAATGAAATACGGCCTCTTCTTTCTGGCATTTGAATAAAACTTTTCCATCATCATAGCTCACGAAAAAATCTTCCGTCGGAATATGAGTCTTCCGATTCTTAAGCCCCATCGCCGAAATATCAAATCCAAGAATTTTTTCGAGATTAATTCTGCCGTCGAGTTCTTTCCATTCCACCGGACGGGGTTTTCTCCAGAGGAGCTCCGACCAGGCGTGGCCCGCGTTCTCCCCTTCACCGATAAACAGATAAGAGAGTGCGTGGTCTTTCGATTGATCGAGACGATTCTCAAAGCCGCGCAGTGAGAATGTGGGAGATCGCTCAGTGGTATCCGTGAGAATCGATATCGCGAGATAAGGATCAGTCACATAGTTCAGGTATTTTTTTTCCTGATAAAGTTTTGCTTCAAGTGTTGTGAACGGTGCCATCACTTCATAATGAGTAAGCGTCAGGCGGTTGAGAAAATCCTTATAGAACTCAAGGAAACTCTCTTTATTCTCGTGACGATAAAGAAGACCCACACCAATCCCCAGCATGAGGACAGTGGATGACTGCATCCGGGTGGAACCCGAAATCGCCATCGGTCCCACAGTAAGATTGATTTTTTTTATTTTCTTATTCTCGATCACTTCGCGTGAGCGGTGTATCGGCATCAGGACTTCATCGGGATTACAATAGAGGAAATACGGAGCACGGTCAGAAACGGATGCGGCCTTATTACAAGCGCCGATCACAAAGGGTGTCTCCCCGCCTTCGGTACTCGCCAGTAGAAGATCATGGGGACCAAACCCAAGTTCCATCAGCTGACGTTCACCGTACTCAGTTTTATCTTCGAAACTCTCCACGGACTTAATAAGAGCGAAGTCTCCACCGGCCATGAAAGAGACTACCTGACTGGTCTGCCCGAATTCCTGGCGATAGAGCGTTTCCAGAACGAGAGATAATCTTCCGGTCGCCCCACAGCCGCACATGAAGATCTTATGGCCGCTTTTCAGAGTCTCCTGGATGGTCAGGGCGAGTTCCCACAGCTCGGGAGCCTTTGGTTCCATGAGCTTTAAGGCCTTGTGATCCACTTCGCTCAAAAGTGCATGGGCCTTCTTCACATCCGATTTAACGAGTTGGGAAAGTTGGGTGGTATCGGGGTGAAAACTTTCCGTTACAAGATGCCCCAGCATGAACTGGGGGGCTATTTTGAGAAATTCCTGAGTTCTTAATCGGGGATCCATGCCTGGCCTTGTATTCTTTTCGTCGACTATTATGTCATTTCCCACTTCTCTTTAGGAAGACGAAAGAATGGAAACCGCATTTTGATATGTATTTTTACGAGTGAAAAGTGAGTGAAGGGAATAAAAAAAGGGAGCCCCTGCTTGGCTCCCTTCTTTTCGGCATCTTGCCTTTGAGAGTGACATCCTGTCACATCTTACAATCATTATACCCAATCTTTTTTTCGGACAAAGAAAAATATAGGTAGGAAAGATTTTCCAAGCATTCTTATTTAAAACTGAGGCAGTCTCATCTTCAAAATTCTCTCTCCCAGACTTACAAAAAAGACATGCTTGTGTTTAAATGATGGAAAACATGGTGTTACTGGAGTGAAGCAGATGAGTATCCGACGGACTAGCTCAGGAAAGAATAAAAATCTCGTGAAGACTTTTACCTTCTACATTCCTGCCCCTCCTCATCGGAAAACCGGATATCGCGAGCGCGAGTTCGACAAAATCATGCAGGGTATTCTTACATCGGGTTTCGAATTACTCAATTTGCAGTGTCAACCAGTGGGGAGTTCCGACAACGCGGGCCTCTTTATCGTGACAACTATCAAGGC
>JAYVHR010000203.1:0-5422 GCA_043771075.1 Bacteriovoracaceae bacterium | reverse complement strand
CCTGAGAAAATAGAATTCTGCTATCATTAAGCTATCGAAACTCCATTCAAAGTTTAGGAAGAACTATGAATAGCCGCGCTTTTACTACCAGTCTGATTTTGGCATTGGTCGCCGTGTTGATGATCTATTCCTACATCACAAGCCGTGAAACGGAACTTGTGAGTGAGTACGGAAACCCAACACCGGTTGTTATTGCAAAAGAAGACATCAAAGAACTCGAAGTCATCGATGACCGGAAGGTTGTGATTGTCACTATTCCCGCAAAATTCCAGATGCCAGGAAGATTCACGAGAGTTGAAGATCTTTACAATACTATTGCTGCAACACCGATAAAAAAAGGTGAACAGATCACTGCTCCCCGAGTGACTTATCCTGGTGCTCAGTCAGGGCTTTCGAGACAGATTTCCATAGGGAAAAGAGCTTACGCACTTCAGGTAACAGAGAGTCAGGCAGTAAGCCGCCTTATGAAGCCTGGCGACCGAGTGGATATTCTCGCGATGGTAGATTACGCTTCCGGAAAAAAAGATAAGATCAAAATTAAAACTGTTCTTCAGGACGTTTTGATTCTTTCAACGGGCCTTTTTGTGACGAATTCAGTGCCAGTGATTAACGTGAAGGGCGATGGCTCTGAATCACGTTCGATGAAGCTGAACAATTACACAAATTATAATACGGTGACTCTGGAGCTGACTCCATTTGAAGTTCAGAAAATGGTATTCCTTGTGTCTGCCGGTAGCGGGATTTTTCTTTCTCTCAGAAATAACGATGACAAGACTATAGAAAGAATCAGTGCCACCCGGCTTTATGATGTTCTGGGTGAAGACGCAGCTGAAGCAAAATCATATTTTGCTGAGCAGGCGGCACGTGAATCTACCAGAAGGGCACAGGCCGGTGGCAGGTAAATTTTCTTTGCTGTTTTCTCTCCTGCTTGTTTTCTCCATGACTGTGTGGGGACAGGCAGCTAATGACCCGGCTCAACCTGTTGCGGCCAACGATGCTATCGTCAAAAAAGATCTGGAAGTAGCAATCGGGATTAGTGAATTTGAACAACTTGATTTTGACTTCAGTCCCAAATTCTCAGTTGCCCGTCCTGAGCTTCTGAATATCACTGCTCGTCCCGGCAAAAGAGAAATTGAATTCAACGGAGTAAAACCCGGGACCACAACAGTTACCATCCGTGATAACGCCGGCGACATACGCCTGCAATATACTATCGTTGTAACAGCAACCGGTTCATCGAGTGTAGTTTCCGAACTTCGGGAATTGATTGGTGATGTGGAAGGATTACGGATTGTCATCAAAGGCGGGAAGATCGTCGTTGAAGGTGAAATCGTAGTTCCGGATGACATCGGAAAAGTTTCTAAAGTCCTGGTGAACTATCCCTCAGTACTCACTCTGATTGAATTATCTCCGCAAACTCAAAGAGTGATTGCGAGAAAGATGAGTGATGAACTCGCCAAGAATAACCTGAAAGACGTAACTGTCAGAGTTGTGAACAAAACATACTGGCTGGAAGGTGTTGTGAGTAACGAGGAAAAGAAAAAACTCGCTCTCATTATCGCCAAAGCTTATCTACCACCGAAACTCCAGACGCTCGCTCAATCCGGGGAAGGCCGCTTTGCCGCCCCTGAGCAGCCGGACATTCTGGATTTCATCGCAGTTAACGAGAAGAAAGAACCGCAGCCTGCTCCTAAAATGGTGAAGATCACAGCTCAGTTTGTAGAGTTGTCGAAAGATTACGGAAGAATTTTTGCATTCAAATGGGCGCCACTCATGGGTCAGGATGCGAGTCAGATTTCTATCGGCCAGACAGCTTCAGGGAATGTGACTTCCACTTCCTCCGGAACATTAAGTGCGACGATCTCAAATCTCTTCCCGAAATTAAATGCTGCTAAGTCTGCCGGTTATGCGCGCGTGATTCAATCAGCGATGGTTGTTACTCAGAACGAAAAGCAAGCCAAGATCTCTAAGAGTACCAGTATCCCTTTTGCCGTCGGTACCGGAGAAACTCAGAGACCACAGAATGCCCAGATCGGGATCAATTTAAGTATTGAGCCACGGATTCTCGAGCAGGAAAATATCCTGATGGCCGTTAATCTCAGCGTGAATCTGAGTGCAGGCACAACAGCAACAGGCAGCCCGATAACGACAAACAACTCCGTTGAAACAAACCTCATCGTGAAGTCAAAGGAATCAGCTGTTATTGGTGGTGTGGTTCAAAGTGTATCTAAAACAGATTACGACAAGGATGATCCGGCACCGATCTCTGCTCAGGCAGGCGGGCAACCGGTTCCACCTTTATTCCGTCTTTTACGTTCGAAAAACTATGCGACCAGTAAAAGTCAGTACGTGATGTTTCTCACTCCGGAAATCATCGAGTCTGCTTCAGCAGCAACTGAAGAAATCCGGAAAAAGTTCAGAAGAAGGCAGTAAATGGCAGGACATATTATCAGCGTAATTGGCGGAAAGGGTGGAGTAGGGAAGTCGCAGCTTGCGGCCAACCTTGCCTTTGCCTATGCCGCGGAAATACGGGCCAAAGTATTACTTCTCGATTTCGATCAAAAAGCTTGCGGCGATCAGAATATTATCACGGGCCTTAAATCGAAAAAGCATCTGAAAGAACTCGCAGAATTTTCCGGTGCGATTGATCCGCGCTCAATTCAGCTTTTCACTGCTGACCATAAAGCAGGCGTTTCTTTTATCGGTATGCCAACTGAACCAATCCTCGCTAATCAGATTCAGGAAGAAGGCTTGGGAAAAGTTCTCAAGGCCATCACCAATATTTATCCTGTCACAATTATCGATGCTGGTTCCGAACTTTCTCCGCTCACTTTGAAGGCTCTGGAATTCTCGACTCTCATATTCCTGGTGGCTTCACCCGATCTCCTTGCCGTAAACCAGTGTCGCAGGATGTATTCCGATCTCGTGACACTTCTTTTTCCGAAAGACATGATTCAGATTATCGTGAATCAGGCAGTCAACGGTCACCCGGTAAGCCCGGAAGTTATTGGTAAACAGATTGGTAAGCCGGTCTTCCATTCTATTCCCCGAGATGATGCGAGCTGTGTAGCCGCGCTCTCGCGCTCTACTCCGGTGATTGTCGCCAATAAATCTTCTCCATTCGGTAACGGTGTTACAGATGGAGTGAGAAAACTCATTCAGAAAAATGTCCTCCGTACGTTAGAGCAGCTTCAGAAACCAACGGGCGTGAATGCATCTGCAAATGCCAATGGCGCTGCCGGATCAGCTGGCCCGAGTGAAGAGAAGAAAAAAGATCAATGGACTGAACTTAAGAGTCGAATTCATAAATCCCTTATCGAAGATATGGATCTGAAGAAACAGGATGAGAACGATCCTAAAGCGAAAATCATTCTTCGTGAACAGGTTAAGAAGCTGGTCGTGGAACTTCTGAGCAAGGAAGACACGAAAAGTATTCTCAATTCCCGCGATGACATGAACAGAATAGTGAAAGAGATTCTCGACGAGGCCCTGGGTCTTGGTCCCCTGGAAGACATGCTGGCCGACAAATCAATATCTGAGATCATGGTCGTGGGCCCTAAGAAAATATACTATGAGCAGGCCGGTAAGGTCCGTAAGTCTGAAGTCACATTTACCAACGATCGCCAGGTTCTTAACGTCATTGAGCGTATTGTGGCGCCGATTGGTCGCCGTATCGATGAGAAAACTCCCTACGTGGATGCACGTCTTCCTGATGGTTCCAGGGTGCATGCGATTATTCCACCCTGTTCGATTGATGGTTGCTGTATCACAATCCGGAAATTTCCTGAGAAAAGACTCGATTATAAAGACATCGTGAAGTTCGGATCGATGACGGAAGAAATGGCGGACTTTCTCCGTATTTCAGTTGAAGCTCACCGAAACATCGTTGTTTCCGGTGGCACAGGTTCAGGTAAGACAACTCTTATCAACGTTCTCGGCGGATTCATCCAGTCTGATGAACGGATTATTACCTGCGAGGATTCAGCCGAATTAAACTTTCCGCAGGATCACGTCGTACGTCTGGAAACCCGTCCTCCTTCGCTCGAAGGCGAAGGTGAAATTGATATTCGATGCCTTGTAAAACAAACTCTTCGTATGCGTCCGACCAGGATTGTGGTGGGAGAGTGTCGTGGTGGTGAAACACTCGATATGTTACAGGCGATGAACACAGGTCACGATGGTTCAATGACAACTGTTCACTCAAACTCACCCCGTGATGCGATCTCCCGTCTCGAAACTCTTGTCCAATATGCAGGTGCCGGACTTCCTCAACGGGCGATTAAAGAAATGATTGCATCAGCGGTTCACATGATTGTTCAACAATCAAGGATGGACGATAAATCGAGAAAGGTAACTTACATCACTGAGATCGGCGGTATGCAGGGTGATGTGATCACATTGCAGGATATCTTCGTTTATAAGCAGGAAGGGATGGGGAAAGACGGAAAGCTCATTGGTAAATACATGGCGACCGGATTTATTCCAAAGTTCATTGAGACCCTCGAGAAGAAAGGTTACAAAGTCCCACGCGGGCTATTTACGAATAAAACATGAAGTTTTTAATCGTCCTCATAACGGCTTTGTTTGTTCAACTGGCGATCGCCCAGGACGCACCGCTCGTTTCTGATATTACTGATATCCGTCCGATGCAGGAAGGCCGTTCAGCAGACATCATTCTCAAATATAATAAGTCGGAAAATCTGAGTGCTACTTCCTGTACGATCACTTCACTCACCAGAATAGAAATTTATAAAGAGTGTACGTGCGAGGACGGCGTCTGCACCGTCGGTATCATTGCCAAAAAAGAAGGCGTCGGTGCATTTACTTATACGGTAACGGCTGACTCTCAGATTTCGCAGAATGCGAAGGCTGTTGTTTCTATCGAATCCAACTTTGATATCTGGACAAATCTTCTTGGCGTGAAGGGTATTTTAATCCTGATTTTTTTAGGGATATTTTTTGTCGCCTACACGAACAGTCTTAAGCTTTTCAGCTGGATCGATCAACAGACTCATGGAACCCGCGATTACATCCTCAATAAATTTGAAATTCTCTTTATAGAAGTCGAACCGCAGACTGTTACTTATGGTCTTTTGTTTCTTTCATTTGGTCTGGGAATTTTAACATTCATTATTCTCGCTTTAATCGGGAAGCTCTACCTCGCTATCTTCATGGGAATTGTGATGGGAGTTATTGGATGGAAGCTTCCTAAGCCTCTGGTGGACTACTTCGAAAACCGTCGTAAAGAAAAGTATTCTATCCAGATGGTCGATGCCCTTAACTTACTTGCTAACGGCCTTCGGGCAGGACTCACGGTTCCTCAGGCCATCGGTATGGTTGTTGATGAGCTTCCTCCTCCCGTCAGCCAGGAGTTCAATCTGATCCTCCAGCAGGCAAAGATCGGTGTTCCACTGGATGAGGC
>JAYVHR010000202.1:0-2336 GCA_043771075.1 Bacteriovoracaceae bacterium | reverse complement strand
CTCATCTGCTTTTCATGTGTAAAAAAAGAAACCAAGAAAGGTGTGCTTTCTGGTGGAGCGATCGTCGTTAATGAAGACACTTTGATCCCTTATATTGATGAATTTAAGGTCCGAGTTGCACTCGCGGGATTAACTCCGGACTTCTCAGGCCTCGACGTAAAATTCAGTGATTCACTTCCTTCCAATGTACTTGGATCATGCATCATGTATTCCGAATACGTGACTATAAATCGCTCTTTATGGGTTCAATTGGGTCCTCTGGATAGGGAAGAATTAATCTTTCATGAACTTGGTCACTGTATTCTGAAGAGGCTTCATGAACCCACAGTTGTGAGTGGAGTACCAGTATCTATCATGTATCCCTATCATCTCGGTGGCGTCTACGGCGAGTCACTGAGGTACCCTGCTTATCAGTCCGAACTCTTTTCTGTTAATCCGGCGATCTTCAGTGCCTATCTTTTTGATCCCACTCTTTATCTCTCCACAGCTCTGTCTGCGGAAGAGTCCTCGCGTGAGCTCTCGACGGATAAGATTATCTATTTCTGCCCGGAAGGCGATCATGATTGATGAGAGTTATTCGAGATAATAGTTGATTGATCCAAAGAAAGCGTAGGCCCTCGTTTCATAGTTTCCGCTTACAGAGGGTGAAAATTGATTTGTTGAATGGATTTCTTCTGATTTTCCTGCACCATTTGCAAAGTAATTTTCATAGGCAAAATCCATCCTGAACTTTTTGTATTTCTTTCCCAGTCCCAGGTAAAAATGATGGTAAGGAGCGGGTGCAGCGAACGTAGGTCCCGTAGCTGATCTGTCTGTCACAGGCAATGACAGTGAGTACCCTCCACCAAAAATCCAGTCTTCAACGGACTGATTCGTCCATCCGATTTTAAAGTCATGAAGGTCTTTCCAGTTCAGGTTCACATCGGGAACACTTGAGGTTGTCCCATCAACCGGGTTAGTGAGCCTACCGTTTATGCTCAGGTAATCATTCGATGAATATTCAGTCCATGTGTACTCAAGATGAAGACGATTATCAGTGAACATTTCACGGAAACCAGACAAGGTCCAGGCCTCAGGAAACGAACTTGAAATCGTCGAATTATTTCCGGAAAGTTTATTAATACGTCCGGCGGTTGCTCCGGAAGCTGCGGCCCCGGCATTACTGTAAACGACTTCACCGGACGACTTGGATTTGAGATCAAAAATAACCCGGCTTCGATAAACGACGGACACTCCGCCTCTTTTGTCATCAGAAAGAAAATTCATTCCTAATGTGTAAGCGCCAAAGGCCATTCCTTTAAGGTCCTTGAATTCTCCTCTGGATATTGCGAGCAGGGTTCCATCCGGGATTCCCATCCCACCCAGACCCTCAGATCGTGAAGCCGACGCCTGAGCGAAGCCACCCCTTGCGATATGTTGTCTTAGAGTTACTCCCAGAGAAAAATTATCATTCAGATTTTTTGCATAACCAAGACCGAACTCCAGAACGCTGAGTCGGCCGTAGATGTCCGGTCGGTATGAAGAGAACTCGGACCCAAACGAATTAAGATTCACATTATTGAATCCGCAATCAAGTCCTCCTAAACCGTAAAGCCCTATACCAAGCGACTCCGTTGAAGAGATTGATTGCGCGTACATGATGCTTAAGGGAGTTACCGGTCCACTGAAAGTAGTGACTTCGTTATCAGTTAACAGGGGAGCAGTTGAGGAGCCTGCAGCTGCGCTGATACCGAAGTACAATTCTTTTTTATCATCACTCTTTAGAGAAGCTGGGTTAAAGAGCAGTGCCTCAGGACCCTTAACTGAAGAAGCGTAAGCACCCCCATGCTGGGCACTCCTGGCAGACCATAAAACGGGCTTCTCAAAGCCTCCGGCGGCAAAGCTCCCGGATGCGATGAGACATAAAATAATTATCAGCATACTAGATTGTAAAATGTTTGAAGCTGCATCGTCAGCGTAAAGATTTCTTTATCTTGAAGAATCTTTAGGGATTATCTGGATTCCATGATTTTTGATGGAAAGGATTTCATAGTTCCAATCCATTAGCTTCTGACGGAGATTTGAGACGTGAGTATTCACCGTTGTCGACATCACTTTCATGCCTGGCCAGACTTCCTGATTGATCGTCTCGCGCTCACAAACCGCAGGATAAGTCTTAATCAGGATCTTCAGGATTTTGAGTTCAATGAGAGTCAAAGGGAGGTTTTGATTCCTGAATGCGCATCCGGGTTCTGTCATATCAATCCGGATATCGCCAAGACAAAAGGTGGTTCTGTTCTGGTGATAATTATCAATCTTGTTACGTACTCGCAGGATCATTTCTGTTGATTTCATCG
>JAYVHR010000201.1:0-12802 GCA_043771075.1 Bacteriovoracaceae bacterium | reverse complement strand
CTTTTCGGAAAGGGTTTTAAGAACTCTTCCCAGGCATCACTTAACTATCTCCCGGAAAACCACACCGATTTCGTGTTCGCTATCTTCAATGAAGAACATGGCTTCTTTGGATCAGTCTTTCTGGTGATCCTCTACATTGTCTTTTTTATGAGGCTTGTCTGGCTCGCCAGTTCCGTGCAGAGGTTTTATGATTCCGTTCTGGTCATCGGGATCATGTCGATTTTTTTCTGGCATACGTTTATTAATATGTCGATGGTGTCGGGACTTCTCCCCATCGTGGGTATCCCGCTACCCCTCATGAGCTACGGCGGCTCCTCCATGCTCACTTTTGGCGTGGGTGTGGGAATCGCAACTTCCATCTCAAATACCCGAAACTTCTTTAATTAATGATCCGGTGTGGACAATTACTGTCCACACTTTAGTCATACTCACCTGTAAATTTTTCGACTCTCATCTTCAAGATCATTAATTCTGATTTAATGGCAAAAAACCAACGGCCTTTTTCAGGAGTAACTCATGAAGTATCTGAACTCATCTGCTGCGATTTTATTGTCTCTTGGCCTTCTCGCTTCTTGCGTGGAAGAAAAAACATCGAAATCGATGCTTGGAAAAAAGGGTGTTGATATCAACGCCATCATGGAATCTAAGGGAACAGCATCAGTGAAAGCTGAGCAACTTGCCCTTGCGGCCGAACAACTTCTTACTCCATCAGGATTTATCTACGCAGATATGATCCTTGACCAGGCCCTTCAGCTTGATCCTGCCAATAAACGTGCTGGTCTTTATAAGACATTTCTCGCCGGTTCAATGGCAACGAAAGGTATTCTTGCCCGCATCAAGCCACTGGCCGACAAAGATCCTGAATCGAAGAAAAAACTCGCAGACATGATTGCTAAGATGCAGGAAGGCAGTCTCAAGAAATTCCTTCTTGATGGTAAGCCTGAAATTAAAGATGAGAAAGATGTCCAGGCCTTCGCTGATTCGGTCATCAATGGCCTCGGAAAATTCCGCCAGTTCCTCAAGGCTAACAAGAATCTGGAAATCGAACTCAATGTAAATGATTACATGCTGGCTTCTGGCCGTACGTATTCTTCATCATCTTATTGCAATACTTACCCAACAAGTAACGGCAATTATGAGACTGATTGCTATACGAATGAAGAAGATTCAGTGAACAACACTCCGGCAAAATTCTCTCTTAACCGCGCTGATATCGAGTCTCTCCAGCACATCACTGCCGGTTACCAGATCTATGGATCACTTCTTAACTCATACAGTGTTTCAGGTGCCATCGGGGTTGCGAAAAACGCCGCTAACCGTAACAAGCCTGCTTCTCAGATCTGGAAAGAACTTGGCCGTGATGCTGAATTCGGAAAACTTCGTAATGATGTTTTCGCCCGTATCCCTGAACTCGGCACTGACGCTATCCTTGGTGTGAGATGGGCCCTCAGTGTCCAGGATCAGCTTTGTCCATCTGGTGAAGAAGCAACAGATGCCCGTCCCGGTATGCTCTTCGGTAAAGGTGTTTGCTTCAAGAAGCCTACGTCTGATCTTGAAAGCGCTCTTGATTTCGTAGAACTCGCTCTTCAGGGACAAAAAATTCCGGTTCGTATGGGTGATAACGATTCGGAAATAATTCCCCAGGCAATTCTTTCTAATCCAGTGAAAGACCTCAAGGCTCTGAAGCCAGTGTTTAACGAATGCGGTAAAGTGGTATCTGTTTCAGATGAAACTCTGAACGGTCTTTTCCCACACGGTGACCTGAATGACTCACTTGCTGCTAATTCAGATTGCGCTGATGAATCTGAGCTTGAATAAATATCTCTTACTGCCAGGAGGATTACTCCTCCTGGCATTTTCCGTTCAGGCCAATTCATTCCGCGGAAAGATCGAAGGTTTTGACCTCTCTTCCTGCCACCTCGAAAAATGTTTCCGCATTGTCTCCCCGCTGGCCCACATCAGCCACCTCGATGGAAGTTATGCCTTTGATGAGGCAAGCTTAAATCTTTCCGGAAGAACGATCGCTTCCCGTGATGCTTACTACGACAGGAACATGAAAAAAGTGTTTATGAGAAATGTTGAAGGAATCGATTACGTCTACGATGTTCCCACCGGTGAACTTCACCGCTACGGAAAATAAACAGGGGCGCTTGCGCGCCCCTGGAATTCATTAAGCATTTCTATTATCATCGTCATCATCATCACCCGTTACGCGGTCCCACCAGTCGCGGATTTCATCAATCACGTCACCATCTTCTTCATCGTCATCATCATCTTCCGGGGCGGGAGTTGGCGTAGGTGCAGGATTTGGTCTAGGGATCGGATTAACGTCAGGGTTCGGAGTTGGTGCCGGCGTAGGAAAAGGAACCGGGTTTGTATCCGGAGCAGGGACTGGATTCGCCGGACCATCTGTCGGCTCTTCGCCCATAACGACAGTTGTTTCTGCTTCATCTGTAATAGAATCATTCGACTTGAAGAATACTCCGCAAGCAACCGGGAGCGAACGGACTCTTGAAAGACCGTAATAACTCGAAACGGTTTCTGGAATATTGAAATCTTCTGAAGCACCCTGAACCAGAACCACTTTTCCGAGGAATGTGAATCCGCTCTGGTCTTCAAGTTTTCTCACGCGATCGCGGGAGTTTTCATCCGGCGACTTGAGATCTTCAAAGAAGCGCGAGAAGCTGGCCGTTCTCTTGTAGAAATATGACCCACGCGCATTCATGCCAGAAGGATAATTTCCTGTGCCGGAGGACTGGGAATCGAGATCTCCATCGAGAGGAATAATCACGTCACCCAGAGTGGATTCAATCTCGGTCATGTCGAGATAGCCATCCTTGTTTGTGTCGGATTCAATTCCCGGGCAACGGTTCCCCCAGTAAACTGCCTGGCGATAATACGCTCCCTGAGCTCCCACTGTAAGCTTCACTTTCGCGATAAGCTCATCACCTTTGCGCGTGAAAGTGGCCATGCCTGATTTCGGGGCGTGGAGGTTGATGTTTACCGGGAAGAGAATTGCAGAGTAGGACCCATTGATATTGGATCCGTCTGATTTCAGTTCTTCCTGATAAGGAGTCGCAACTGGATTTCCGGCCTTACCGCAAGCGGCGCCCAGAAGTAGTAAACTCATCGTGAGTGGCCAACTTAAACTTTTCACCTTTTTACCTCGCATTTTTCGTTCCATAAAAAATCGACTCCCGCTATATCAAACGATTCATGTGCATTAGTCACCTAAATCACTCCCTTGAGTTTGCCCTTGGCGTGCGCAAAGACCGTGATAACTGTTTATGAATTAGACAGTGCACTTAAATGTGGCGTGTAAATGTTTCGCGTCTTCGCTCTGTGCCGGGAGAAATTGTTTAGAATGACCCATACATATTTATCCGGAGTTAACTTGAATACGAGCACTGCTGTTTCTCTTTTTTTTCTCATGCTGGTTGTTGCTTGCGGTGGCGGGGGGAAATCAGTCAATAAAATAAAATTCGGCGCGGGTGAAAAGCTCACAGCAGAAAATCCAAGACTGGCGCCCGATCCTTCTTTCCGTGAAGGAATGGGACTTCTTCTTATCCGGAAATCAAGTGGGCTTTCCGTCTGTACATCATTCCTTGTTTCTCCAAAAATCCTCATGACCAATTCACATTGTGTGAGCGGGATTTCCCTTACTGATGAATGTTCAAACAACGTCGCTGTTCACGTGAAAACTCCTGCTGGTTATGAGTTTAAAAAATGCAGCCGGATTATTTCCCGTTCACAAATCGGGGAAGGAACATCCAAACCAGATTTCGCTGTGATCGAGCTTGATTCGCCAGTCTCTGCGATTGGTATGAACCTTTCGCGCGAAGGTGTGATTGAAGGGGCGGAACTTACGATTGAGAGTGTGGACTACACTCAGAGTGACGAAGGCATCCTTTACGGCAAGAAAAAAATCAGTAAGTGTTCACCACATACCAATACGGCGTTGGGAAATTATGCTGTTCCCAAGTCTTCCATCATCCCTCTTTTTGGTGACACCAGCCAGAGCTGTAAGATCATCAAGGGCAATTCCGGATCTCCGGTGTTCAATTCCGCCAACAAGGTTGTCTCCATTCTCTTCGCTACTTTTGACCGCGATGAGCTCGCAAGGGAAATCGGTCATCCACTTAACCGGAACATGGCCCTTGCTACGAATCTCGCCTGTATCCGATCCGGAATTTCTACTTTCGATGCTCAGAGAGCTATCGATTGTGACCAGGTTATCCGCGACGAAGCCCGGTATTTCGAGCGTCTTGGTGAAACAGTTGAGCACGGCGGGACAGATGCCCGCAGGAAGAAATCGGAACTCATGAGAAGTCTACTTCCCACGGCTTTTGAATTTGATTTCGAAGAAAAGAAAAAAGACACAGACGGTATGAAGTATTCATTCAGCTATAAACCGAGATGCATGAAGAAACCATCTTTCTGGTCAGACGAGGAAAAATTGAAAATCCGGACGAGCGAGACAAACGTCCGTCGTTACTCTTCCAATATTTCAGATTATGCTTTCGGAATTAAAATTGTTTATGATGAGTACATCAGACCAAGTGCAGAATCATCCGTGGTACCTGATGGTGGATATGAACTCATTGTGGACGACATTGATGTGGCAGGAAATTCTGTTCTTGTGAAGCTGGCGACAATATCCGGGGCGAGGGTTGTGAATACGACCAAGGTGATTCCACTGTGTCGATAATTTAGACACTTAATAAGCTCTATCCACTTGATTTCGGAAGGGTGATTTTGGCAGAATTGTTGCGATAGAGAAGGGAATAATCTCATCCCCCAGAGGTCCCATGCGTTTTCTTTTACTCTTCACACTCGCCACGATCACAGTCACTCCTGCTGTCGCTATGTCGACCAAAGAGAAAGTGCGGATGCTATTGTGGGTGAAGGGAATTAAAGAAAGCTCCAGGGAGCGCGCCAACGTCATCTCTTTTCCCGAAGAAATTGAAAAACCCCTGCGTAAATTCTGATTCCATCCGGCAACGTCTTATAGTATGATAATGAGACTATGAAGCGTATAGCGAATATTGGAAGTTTGCTGAAGAAGATTTACCGTGTGTATTCGATTGAGCTTATTAAAGAGCTCCTCTCCCGCGGCTTCAATGATCTGAGACCAAGCTTCCTTGAAATTCTCATGTTCCTCACCGAAAACGACGGCCCATCTATTAAGATGATCGGGAAGGCGTGCGGGCTGAAGAAACAAACCATGACCTCACATCTGAACGAACTCGAAAAACGCGGATATATCAAGCGTACGGTCTCTGAGCACGACAAGCGTGAGCAGCTGGTGCATCTCACGGATTACGGCGAAAAATTTAAACTGAATCTTCTTGAGGTAACGAACGAACTTGAACGCAACTACACCACTAAACTGGGTGAAGTCGAACTCGATCGGGTCGAACTCATGCTGGATAATCTTTATCGTGAGCTTTTAGAGAATCAAAGAAAAGGTTCCCTGATCTAAGCCGTTTCCCGGTTGAGCAGCTTGAATCCTTTCCAGTGCTCATAGCCCCCGGAAATATTGCTGCAATTATAGAATCCCCGTTTCACCAGAAATTCACACGCAAGAATTGATTTCGTTCCATTTTCACAGATAACAAAAATCGGGGCCGAGCGCGACTGGATTTCAAGAGAACGCATGGTGAAGTCATCCCATGGCATCTTGATAGCCTCAGCGAGACGGTGTGGTGGTTCAAACTCCACTGCACTCACATCGATCAGGATGAAGTTGTAATCCATATTCTGATAGAGCTTCCAGGCCTTGTCGGGAGACAAATCCTGATATGTTTTTCCTGAGATGATGAAATCATCAGAAATTTCTTCTTTGTTTTTCACACGAATAAGATGAGTACGATCGAGCTTGATCATTTCTGTGATCTTGTTTTCAAGATCCATCACTTTATTTTCGAGCCTGTCGATTTCCTGCTCGAAGACCTGGAGTTGCTGGAAAATGTTGTTAGCGCGTCTCATGGGTTCACCTCTGTTTTCTATTTTAACAGAAGTGCCCCTATCTAGAAGAATGGGTAAATTGTACCGAACTGGATGCGATTCACGATCATTGTGGTCAGGATTGCAGCTGAAATAAACACGCATCCCTCATAAAACCCGTAACCGAGACTCTGACGATCGAGATCGATTTGTTCTTCATAACCCCGTTCACTCCCGAGTTTAACCGGAAAGATGTAAACGATCCCTTTCTTAAAGATCGGGAAGATGATGAGAGAAAGGATGGTCTTGAGCAGCACCTGGATACAATAAACGGTGATGTCGTAGTGTTCCTGGTCAAAGCAACTCGCAATAATAATTCCGGCCCCGAGGGAGAAGCCGCCGTAGGAAAAGCAGAGTGAGAGGTTTTGCTGAATCAGCAGGCGATTGAATGTGAGTTTTGTCACGAACGTAAAGTACTTCACAGAGAAGCCCACGATCACGAGCATGTAGAGCCAGAGAACGAGAAGAATCACAATTGAGTTATCCGCCTCAACCATTACGGTTTTTGTGAGGTAGGCAATGACAATCGCGTGGCAGAAAGAGATCACGGCGTAACTCATGTTCTTACGCTTCAGGATCTCATCGGTGTAATCAAAATTATAAAAGACGATGCTTTCCACGATGTAGAGGGAGAGAAGATAGAGAACAATCGAGATTGATCCCCAGACAGTGAAATGAAAAATAGAGAGTAGAAAACCTGAGGTTTCATTAAATGTCACGGATGAGAAAATGATAGCGATACCCACCACGCGGGCAAACAAATGGAGTGAGTCGGCGGGGTTTTCGGCCGGATTAATTTTCTTCAGAACCTGACGCTTCACTGAGGGATAGAAAATTACATGAGCGTACCGATAAAGATAAATCATGAGACAGACGAAGCCTGCGAGAAGGATTCTGATCACCAAGCGGTCAAATATTTCGGCCATTAGAAATTTTCCTTGAAGTATTCTATGAGAAGGTCTTTCATGCTTACTTTTTTCGTTCGTTCACTGCGGAAGAAATGAGGGAAATTTTCCTTCGTGACACGACCATTAATTCCGAATTCTTCTTCCACACCATAGAAAGGCTTATTGTTCACCTGACTGCTTCTCATGAGCTGGTAATACTCTTCCGTCGGACGCCATTTGCCCCAACCGAAAAATTTCGGGAAATCCTTAAAGGCCTTCCAGAAGAACCATTTCACAGCACCGGACTTGGTTGTGCGCCACTCGCCATACTCCGGATTACCAACATAGTTGCTGCCGGGAGGGACAGGTAAAAATTCTTCTTTATTCTCAAACTTCCGGTAAAGGGACAGACCGATGTTCTTGAGATTTTTCTTGGCGTATTCCCGCGATGTTCTCACGATCATTTCTTCAATATTGTCGTATCCGGAAATGACCCGGTATTTTTGATAGTAAGTCTTGATGAGAAAGCCCGTGGTGTGCGTATCAATGAGAATGACAGCGACCGATGGAACCTTCAGGATTTTGGAAAATCCTTTTTCATTCTGCAGATACTGAACACCGACTTCAGAAGGGGAGAGGGCCTTCGCGAGCCCGAGATAAGAGATGGTGAGAACCAGATACAGGAAAAACTTGTACATACTCACGACTGAATGATCTCCAGCACTTTTTTCTGATGATCTTTGGGAAGATCTTCAAAGTCGCAGTGGATGCGGTTAACCGCATGTGAGTCACTGTACTTCTGGAAAAGGTCAGTTGCTTCCTGGATGTTCTTGATCGTCTTGTAATCTTTTGAAAGGGCCGACTCTCTCATGACCTTCATCGGATAAATCTGCTGAGGTGAGCTTGCACTATAATATTTCGACAGTCGCCCCTTGGAAGAGCACTTGATGTAATCAATGTTTTCCGACTGGAAGAATTTTTCAAGAGTCGCCATCTGATCCATGTGAACAGTACCGAAAGTTTCAAGGATTTTTTTCGGGATATCATTGCGAACAACCCGCTGGGCCCATTCATTCTTCGATACGCGCAGAACCTTATAGAGATAAGGATCGTCATGCTCGAGGTAAGCCTCGATATCTGCCGGGATCGCATACTCATTCCAGCCGCTCTGGAAATAACGGAGAAGCATCTGCTCGAGGCAGACGGCGCGGTAATGGAAGTACACCATCATGAACATGTGGAAGCGGGAAAGCAGAAAATCATCGAAGGTTGAAATCGCGCGTTCTGAAATTCCCAGATAAGCGTCGTTGTTCTCAACACAAATTTTAAGATTGTCGATAATCCAGTCGAGATCAAACTTTCCGTAAGAGACTCCGCAGAAATAGCTGTCACGGAGAAGATAGTCCATCCGGTCACAATCCATCTCTGAAGAGACGAGCTGATGCATGAGAGGAAAATAATTGATTCCCCCGACGGTAAAGAAGGCCTTGTCGAGACAGATTCCCGTTACCAGTTGAGCAACTGCTTCCGGATTCACACCGTAGGCACTTCTGACTCCGGCAAATGAACTGGTGAAGGATGAGTCTACAATGGATTTGATTGTGTAGTCTTCGTGTGTCGCCTGACGATCATTGGGCTCTGTGAAGGCCGTCGGAAGTTTAAGCTTACTCACCATGGGCATTACTGATTCAGTAGAATGCGACAGGGGAGCGTGACCGATATCATGAAGGAGACAACCTAAGCGAAGAGTTTCACGCAGGCGATGGATTTCGGAACTCTGATTACCTTTAAAGAGAGAATTAAACACCATCGAAGCGACATTCATAACTCCGATGGAATGAAGATATCTGGTATGGGTGGCGCCCGGAAAAACGTACTCGGAAAATCCAAGTTGCTTGATATTCCTGAGACGCTGGAAAAAAGGAGACTCAAGGATTTCTATTTCCGCATCATCTATCGGAATCGAACCATGTACCGGATCTCTAACTTCCACTAAGAACTCCTATCAGCTCCTGGATTCAGGCTTATCATCCTGCTCTTCCATCGCATATTTGTGAATCCAGTTCGCAATGTCTTTTGATTCATGCATCGGCTTGCCATCAATGTAAAGACAGGGAACGGTTCCTCTTCCAGTATCTCTTACGAGTCTCTCCTTGTAATGGGGATTATCGTTGATATCAAGAAGTTCAACTTCATTCTCAAGAGCTGAAGTCCGGAGTGCCGAGAGAACGATCTGGCAGTAGGGACACTGTGGGAAATAAAAGAGTTCGAGTTTCTTCATAGGACACCTCCAAAAAAAGAAGGCTCCTTACGGAGCCATTCTTTAGTATCTAGTCGTCATCTTCTTCGTCTTCTTCTTCATCTTCTGCAGGCTTTTTCTTCGGACCTTTGACGTATTCAATGTCTTCGTCTTTCTCTTCAGCTTTTGCTTCTTCATCTTCAGGAGAATCGAGGCCTTCTTCATAGCCCCAGCCGTATCCGTAAGAGCCTTCTTCTTCGTCTTCGTCCGCATCTACTGGTTTAGCAGGAGCTGCGCCTTCCTCTTCTTCATCAGCATCAAATTCAGCATCAAAATCATCATTCAGAGAATCACTGGTGTAATCCTCATTGATCGAAGCAGCGTGGGCTGGTTTTTTCGGCTCAACGACCGGAACGAGAGCTTTCTTTTCTTTAGTTGGTTTAGCTGCTGGTGCTTTTTTTGCTGCCGCTGCTTTGGCCGGGGCTTTCTTTGGCGCCGGTTTAGCTGCTGCTTTTTTCGGAGCTACTTTCTTAGCAACTTTTTTAACTGCTTTTTTTGGAGCCACTTTCTTAGCAACTTTTTTGGCAGGCGCTTTAGCAGGAGCTTTTTTAGCTACTTTCTTAGTAGCTTTAGCTGGTGCTTTTTTTACCGCTTTTTTAGCCTTTTTCTTAGCCACAACGAGATCCTTTGATGAGTGAAGAGGTGGTTTGAAGACAAACACATTATAGGGGCGGCTAGGCCTGCTTTTCAAGCCGGGAATTATTAATATCTGATTGAGTTGAGATCTATCCCGACGGCACCAGCATCAAGGGGATTTCGGTAAACTTCCTGACCGGAATTTGAGGTCGGTTGGTTGATTTTTCCCTCAGAATACATAACAAAGTTTGATGTTTGTTCATTCCATGGCCCTGAACCGACCAGGGAGCCTAATTGGACAAATTTGGTTGAGTAAAAATTGCGCCGCATAGTTTCATCTTCTTCAGTAATGGGATTAATCGATACCCCATTGACACCCACCCCGGTGTACGGGCCCGGCATGTAGGCCGAGAAAAGGGAGGTCGGACCGCCCCTCATGTTTTGATTCAGGACATACGTCATTTGATAATGTTTTGCTGAAAAGCCTGAAGGTGCTCCCGCCGAGCTGAAATAATCACGCAGATTCACACCGAGATTCTGAGGGCACCCGGCATTATCTCTGACAATATTCGGATCAAGAGCGTTGTCTCCAAAATAAAACCACAGGAAAACTCCCGCGAGACTGGCGCAAGATCCGATTTGTTGTTCCGTGGTGGCACCAACTGATAAATCCGGGACATCTGCGACACCTTTGGCGGCACGGGTATATCCAGCCTTGGCGCCTACGGCATCTGCATTCAGGTCATCACCTTCTTTATTGATGGTGATGGCGGCCTTGATCATATTGCGGCGATATTTATCGATACCTGGTTTCTGTTGTCGCAGAAATTCGAAGATTGTCGTCACTACTCCCTGGCCATCCGTCCAGAAAACATCTTCCTGTTCCGGGTCGTAGAGAGGAGCAAAAATGAAAGCGTCGTATTCGGTCAGGCCGTTGCCAAGGTCTTTCGGGTTGCCGGGAATGAAACCGACTGAATCCAGATTCAGTGATTCATTCAGCTTGTCCGGAGAAGGTATAAGGTAGTTGGCCGCTTCATAAGCAGTAGCAGCACTCACGCGCTTAAGTTCCAGATCCAGAACTTCCTGAGTGACATTCGTATTAAGGGCAGTGCCTTTAAACTTTACCATCTGATTCTTACTGAATAGACCAATGGCCTTGTCAGAATTGGGGCCATCGGCAGTTCTCACGACATTGATATCATCAGTTGCCGTCGTGTAACCCGCATTGGTGAAACCGGATTCAAAATCGTAAACCATATTGGGAACGCCGAACTGAACCGAGTTGTTATCAGCGTATCCACCTAATGGGCTGGTCGGTGTCTGAATCCAGAAAAAATCATCGCGGAAATTAATCGGAAGCGGAGTTCCCGGAGCAAAATCTCCCAGACGGAGAGTGGTATTATCTTTGATATTTAATGTGCCCACAAAATCCAGTGAAGTGATGTATGGGACAGATCTTTTTTTCGAGGGATCAGTTCTTCCCTGGAAATAATCGGCATTGGCCGGCTGGAAGAAAAGCATCGGGCCTATTCTCCCACCGAATGGTTTTGCTGCTGAATACGCTGTGAGTTTTACAGCACCGCTACCGAATGGATTGAACATGCCGACGAATTCAGATTCTCCGCGAACGGCGTAGTAAGTAACAATGTCCGGGTTCTTGTAAAATCCCATCGGATAACCGGGAACAGGCATCGCCACTTTTGAGACATCGCACGCACCGGAAATCGGCGCTCCGTTCGGGCCGGTCGCAGTTCTGGTACTTCTCGGAACATAGGCATTATAGAAGGTGGCGTAGTTCACCATCATAAGATGAAGATCAAGATACTGCTTCCGATATCCTGCGGCTCTGTCCTGAGGCACGAGGAGATAACTGGCCGAGCGCTGATTTCCCAGTTCCGCTTCCTGCGGAGGAATTTCTGTCAGCGTGAAACTTTCTTTCATTTCGTTTTCAATATCATTACCGAGATTTCTGTAACCACTGAAGTAAGCTTTGATGATTCTTTCGTTACCATATGCTTTCTGAGTTCCGATTTCTCTGATCTCTTTTCCGCAGCGGATATTTCCGGCAGATGCCCGTGAGCCGCACACACCGCCTGTTTCTGCACGACGATTCACTGCGAGTTCTAGATTTCTGATTCTCATCGCGACTTCAACCGCCCGGGGCCACGCACCCTGGCGGTCAGCAAGAATTTGTGGTCCCTGATCGACAATCGTTGCATCTGACATAGTTTTTACGTTAAAGGCCCACGTGAGATTCACGAGCATATTCAGACGGGTCTGGTCGACACAGTCGAGAACCTTGGTACTGATGAGAGTGTTGATAAATGCGCGGGATGCTTCCTCTGCTCCGGGAAGGTTACTTGATCCGAATTCCGGAAGACCCGGAACGGAGTAGCGCTTACAAAGATTTGTCTGAGAGCCAGCGAGGTGAATGCACACCGACGGAAAATTATAAGGGTCGTTGTAGGTGATTTTGTTCAGAACATCCGTTGTCGGGCGAAGCCGGAAGCTGATCGTGCTGTCACCCACAGCACTCGGGTCTTCCACATCTTTCACGTTGAGGTTTCCCACAACGTAATATTTAAACATCCATTCCTTGTAAATATTTCTCATCTCCCAGTTGAGATGAGCGATGGTCGTCAGGTGTCTCGCCTGAACAGCGGCACCCGCAAACGCCGAGGCGTCAGTGGCATTCTGGAGATTGATCTTCGCTTTCACGAAGAGACCGATGTTGATCACGAACGCGATGATAGTGATGAGAACCACCAGCGAGGCAGAGAAAAAAATACTGATCTGGCCATCCTGACCACGAAGTGGGGCCAGACTGCGGGAGCTTTTTGTCACTGAGGATGATCTCATCTGGTTTAACATGGTAGATTCACGTCCTATTATTTTGGTACGGCATTTGCCTTGTGTAAAGCATCCCAAGGGTGCCGATCTTGGGTAGCTGCACGTTTGACGAATTCGGTGTTCCTCTCCCAACAGCCCCACCAAAAAATTCCCCCTCAATTTTATTCCCCACCCTAGGCATCGC
>JAYVHR010000200.1:0-2738 GCA_043771075.1 Bacteriovoracaceae bacterium | reverse complement strand
ATCATCTTCCCCCACATGGTTGTTCCGCTCTTCGTAGGACGTGAGAAGTCTATCTCTGCGCTGGAAAAAGCTGCTAAGAATGGCAACGAACTCTTCCTGGTCACCCAGAAAGATGCTTCGGTTCTCAATCCTGAACGTGAAGACGTTTACGACATTGGTACGGTTGTATCGATCATCCAGATGCTGAGGCTTCCCGATAATACGGTGAAGGTTCTCATCGAAGGTAAGTACAGAGCGAAGATTAAATCTTTCCGTTGTGAGAACGACGGATACTACTCTGAAGTCGAGAAATGCGCCGACGTAGTTGAGTCTGATGTAGAAGTGGAAGCTTCTATGCGCTCAGTGAAATCAGTGTTCGAACAATACGTAAAACTCAATAAGAGAATTCCACCGGAACTTCTTATGAGTATTTCGTCGATCACGGATCCATCGCGTCTCGCGGATATCATCGTTGCTCACCTGACGATGAAGATTCCTGAGAAGCAGGAAATCCTGAACGCTGTGAATGTCGATACACGTCTCCAGCTTCTCCTCGAGAAGATGCAGGGTGAAATCGAAATCATCAACGTTGAGAAGAGAATCCGTTCACGTGTGAAGACACAGATGGAAAAATCTCAGAAAGAGTACTACCTGAATGAGCAGATGAATGCGATTCAGAAAGAACTCGGTAACAAAGATGACAAGTCTGACCTCACAGATATGGAAGACAAACTCAAAGCTAAGAAGATGCCGGAAGAAGCTCGTGAAAAAGCTTTCAAGGAACTTCGCAAGCTCAAATCAATGTCACCAATGTCAGCGGAAGCTGCTGTTGTTCGTAACTATGTCGACTGGATGCTCTCACTCCCATGGGATGAGTACACTACGGATGACAACTCTGTGACGAAAGCAAAAGAAATCCTTGATAACGATCATTACGGCTTGAATGACGTGAAAGAACGCATCGTGGAATACCTTGCTGTCCGCTCACTCGTGAAGGACGACACTAAAGGAACACTCCTTTGTCTCGCAGGTCCTCCGGGCGTTGGTAAGACATCCATTGCGAAATCACTCGCTGAATCCCTCGGTCGTAAGTTCGTCCGTATTTCCCTCGGTGGGGTACGTGATGAAGCTGAAATTCGCGGTCACCGTCGTACATACGTCGGAGCTATGCCAGGGAAAATCATCCACGCTCTGAAAAAAGCGGGAACATCAAACCCAGTAATCCTTCTCGATGAGATCGATAAAATGAGTTCTGATTTCCGTGGTGATCCAGGGGCAGCGATGCTCGAAGTTCTTGATCCGGGTCAGAACAAGACTTTCGGTGATCATTACATCGAGTGCGAATACGATCTCTCTAAAGTGATGTTCATTATGACTGCGAACGATCTCGGAGCAATCCCGGGTCCACTTCGTGACCGTATGGAAATCATCCACATTGCCGGTTACACGCCGGACGAGAAAATGCAGATCGCGAAGAAGTATCTTCTTCCGAAATCATGGGAATCGCACGGTCTGAAAAACTATCCAGTTACTACGACTGACAAAGTTCTTATGCAGATCGTTCGTGGCTACACGAAAGAGGCCGGAGTACGTGAACTTGAGCGTCTCATGAACACCATCGCACGTAAGACTGCGACTGAAGTCGTGACAGAAGACATCAAGGAAGGCCGTAAGTTTACTGTGACTGAGAAGAATCTCGAGAAATTTCTCGGTCCAATTAAGTACGACCGCACTGGTATCGAAGAGCATCCACAAATCGGTCTCGTGAATGGACTTGCCTGGACTTCGGTCGGTGGCGAACTCCTGAACATCGAAGTTGTGACTGTTCCTGGTAACGGGAAAATCCAGATCACCGGTAACCTGAAAGAAGTCATGAGAGAATCTGCTACGGCCGCTCTTTCTTATGTACGTTCAATCTCAAGCCGCCTGGGTGTTGATCACGAATGGTATTCGAAGAACGATATTCATATCCACGTGCCCGATGGAGCGACCCCAAAAGACGGTCCTTCAGCAGGTATCACGATGGCCACTGCTCTGACTTCTGCGATCGCCGGTATTCCGGTTCGTCAGGATGTCGCAATGACCGGAGAGATTTCTCTCCGCGGACGTGTCCTCCCGATTGGTGGTTTGAAGGAGAAGATCCTTGCCGCTAAACAGGCCGGTATTACGACTGTGATCATTCCTAAGAAGAATGAGAAAGATCTCGTGAAGATCCCGAACGAGATCATGGATGGAATGGAAATCAGACCGGTGTCTGATGCTGAAGAAGTTCTTCGTGTAGCTCTTAACCTCACGAAGCCGGAAGAATTCATGAAGGCACGTGCCCTCAAAGTTCTCGATGGCGACGCTGGTCTCGAAGTAGCGAACTAAGATTTCAAAAAAATGTTTCAACGAGAAGGCCCGGTTTTACCGGGCCTTTTTCATTCCCGCGCATGTTCTATAATAAGGAGCATGAGGATCCCTCTGATTCTTTTTTTATTTCTCCCTTTATCAGTCTTCGCTCAGAATGACGTGGGTCCTCTCATCTCTGTACTGGAAAGCCCCGCACCCGATGCCAGAGTCTGCACTCAGGAAGATTTCAATTCATGCGTGAATGCCCTTTGCGGAGATCGGAGAGGCTATCAACGTCGTCAGGATGCTGATTACGAGGCCCTTTACGATGCCAGGACTTTTGGCAGCATAGAAAGCGTGACGGCACGGATAAGGGCAACTCTCGAACGACAAAGACTTCGCAACATCACATTCGCGAGGGATCTCAA
>JAYVHR010000199.1:0-4557 GCA_043771075.1 Bacteriovoracaceae bacterium | reverse complement strand
GCTGAGAGAGCTTCGATCGGTCTGTCGCCGTCGAATGAAAGGAAGGCATCGTGTTTTTCGGCCGATGCTCCTGTGAGTGGCTGGAACCAGTGACAAAAGTGCGTTGCACCTTTTGTGATGGCCCACTCAAGAACTGAATTCGCAACTTTCGTAGCGAGGTCGCGATTGATTGTTTTCTTGCCTTCGATCACTTGTTTCAGCGTCTCTTTGTCTTCAAGAGAAAGTGATTTTGAAAGATGATAGTTGTAAACGTTCTCGCCGTAATACTGACTTACTTTGAGGTACTTTCCCTGCTCGTTAACAGGCACAGAACACTTGCGGGTCTTCCGTCCATACACGGTGAGTTTAGCGTCTTGTCTCGAATGATTGGCCATAGAGGGTCTCCTGGAGGGTATATATCTCGCTCAAGTATAAATGTGTCGTAGGTTTGGAACAACAAGACAAATTGCTGTTCTAAAAGAATTTTGAAATTACAAAACGTTTCGTTGTGTTTCAAGACAATCTCACTCGGAAGGGAATACTTTAGATACCCTTTAGAATGATGCTGTCACGCGAGAAGACCGACCAATTTACTATGCTCTCTGGTTAGTCGCGTTCAATGGTAAAAATCCGAACGCTTTTTCTGCCAGCTTCCGGTCTTTGACCGCAATTTCCTTCAACATTCTTGGACTTCCTTCCGGAATAATCTCGAAACGTTCCACTTTCCCGAGTCGGGAAATAATAAATTCATAGGAAGTATTTATATTCATGAGAGAAATCAGATCCTGGGCATCCTCCCTCAGGAAGCGAAGGCCGTTCATAAAAATCATCTCGTCACCCGGATTGATACCCGCTTTATAGGCAGGAGAATCAAGATAGACCATTTTCACCAGAGCGCGGTCCCCGGCATATTCCCATTCGATACCGAGATAGGGAATCTTAGATTCCTGCCATATCATTTCGCAGCCCATGCGCTTCAGGCAGCTTTCAAAGTCGATGTCCTGGGTCGTTTCCACCATGGTGGCAAAGTTGCTGAGAATCTCTTCTCCTCCGATCTCCCTGACCATTTCGTAAACTTCTTCCTTTGAAACCCCTGCTTCGGGTTTATTTTTGTAGCGGTCCCACAAGAGGATCAGAAGATCATCGACACTTTTCCCTTTCTCAAGAAAAAGAGAATGAAGGGCCATGAAAACAAGTCCGCCTTTCAGATAGTAGCTGACGGAGGAATTTTTCGCATTTTCATCAGGCCGGTAAAGTTTAATCCATGCATTGAAAGAACTCATCTCAAGCGAGTGAAACTTTTTTCCCGGTGTCCAATTGAGGATCTCCAGATTCTGCTTCACCTGATCGAGGTATTCTTCGATGGAGCAAAGTCCCGCGCGGTATACCAGGAGGTCGTCCATCCAGCTCGTGAGACCTTCAGCGAGCCAGAGGAGCGTGGTATAATTTTCATTCAGATAATCAAAGGGACCAAGTTCCTTCGGACGGATTCTTTTCACATTCCACGTGTGGAAATACTCGTGGGCCACAAGCGATAGAAAGCCGATGTATTCTTTTCTGATGCCGAATTTCCTTCCGTCATACTGAAGAACGGTTGAGCTGGAATGCTCCAGCCCTCCCCTGATCTTCGGGCCAAAATGCGTAAGAAAAAGATACTGGTCATAGGGTAGCTCATTCCGGAAATGAGCAGCGACAGTTTCCACGATCGTCTTCATGTCTTTTTTGAGATTCTCATTGTGGGGGAATGTTGTTCCGTAAAAGGCGAGATGATGGGGTTTCCCCAGAGCTTCGAATCCATCCGTTTCCTGGCAGCCGATTTCCACCGGACAATCCACGAGATCGTCATAGTCAGTAGCTTCGTAGAGGAATTTTTCACGATCCTTTGAGACATCTTTCATCGAGGTGGAAAGTTTTGACCACGAAGGGGGGAACCGGAATTCGATTGTCGGCTTTGGAAGTTTTTCTCCCTGAACGCCCATGAGATAGGAGGCTCCGTGGAGAAAGGCGTGGGAAATATTCACGTGCGAAGTACGCACAGTAAGTTCATTCAGGTAAATCACATAGCTCAGCTGAAAATTCTGAGAAGGCTTTTTAAGTTGTGATGCCTTCCAGTCAATTTCCCATACCCCTTTAGCTTTCTGAGTGTGGAAAAGAACTTCACCGTTTTCCTGCTGGCATTCAATCCATCTGATATGGCGTGCGTATTCGCGCATGAGATAAGAACCCGGACTCCAGGAAGGCATAAAAACGCTCAGTTTTTCAGCTTTTTCCGGACGGGTAAGTTTCAATGTGACTTTCACCAGATTCTGTTCAGGACTTTGAATATCTACTATGTAATGCGCTTTCATAATGACCTCTGTTTTTAAAAGGATAGGGTGGAGCCTTCTTCCTGACAATCATCAAAACCTCTGATAAAGTGAGCTATGGAAAAAGCCCTCTCCCCCTCTGACATTCAGCTTCTGATTACCGATAGCGCTGTACGCCAAATTCAGCTGATGCAGGATAATGACTATACTCTGGAAGGACTTTCATTCCGGATTAAAATCGGTGGGAAAGGTTGCGGCGGATTTACCTATGACACCGGGTTTTCGGAAAAACATGAAGATGATCTCATCATCAAAAAAAAATATCCGCTGATCAAGTCCGAACTCACCATCCTCATGGACCCCTTCACTGCTTTCTACACTCAGGAAGCAACACTTGATTACCTTCTCGATACTTCTTCCAACGAAGAAGGATTCATCGTGAACAACGCGGCCGAAGGTACTCACGCAGGGAAATTTTATAAAGATGAATCCAAACTTCCACCGTGGGCAAAAAAATGAAAGAGATTTCTCTCGATTACCGATACCTCAAAGCTTTCATGGTTACGGCCAGGCATCTTAACTTCTCCCGCGCGGCCCTGGACCTCGGCATTGCCCAGTCCGCAGTGAGCCGCCAGATAAAACTGCTCGAAGAATCAGTGGGCCAGCAGCTCATCATCCGCTCTTCCAAAAAAGTTCTCATGACAGAAAAGGGCCAGGCACTTCTTGATCTCCTTTCCGGTTTTGAAGATAGTCTTCAGGAAGTTTTCTTCGGTCATATGAACAAAACTATCCGCGTGGGAATTCTCCACGGGCTTCTCGAAACATGGTTTAACGATGTCATGGTTGAGTTCTCGAAAACTTCGAGTCATCAGCTTTCGGTCGATGTGAATAGCCTCGAAAGTCTCAAGGAAAAGCTCCACAACGGGAAATACGACATCATCTTCACGACGGAAAACATCCAGAGTGAACTCGTGAGTTCACTTAAACTTTTCGAGGAGAAAATGGTTCTCGTGAGTAAGACTGAGATCAATCCGAAAGAAGCGCAGGATTATCCGTGGATTGTGTATTCAGAAAACGATCACCTCTTCCAGCTGTTTAAGAAACGCTCGCAGAAAATAGTCGTTGTGAATTCCATCACCACCATTCAGAAACTGGTGAAGAAAGGACTGGGAATTGCTATTGTTCCGGGCCATACGATTGAAGGCGAGACGATGAAGACCTACGAAGTGAAGGGACTGGCCAAACAGCACATTCATCTCTCAACACTGAATTTCAAATCCATCCCACCGCACATCAAAGGTCTCGTCGACCTCATTAAGAAACGTCAAAGCTGACAGGTAGTTTTTCCGGTTAGGACCTTGCCGTCTTCGCACAAGGTGACTTCGAGATAGTCTTTCTCGGGGAATGCTTTCAGCGAATAAAGTTTTTCCAGGACCGTGCCTGAACCCAATCCGGTTTTCTGAGCGAATGGCCAGCGGACTTTGACTCCCACAGCTTCTACCCCGGGGGAAATGCCAAAAATTGTTCCTGATTCATTCTGGGACGGAAGTCCCCCCTGACTCAGCTCGACCCAGCGACGCTGGACAATTTTTTTTGTGTCCTTCTGTGTGTACAGCATGACCATCGCACCGATGGCCGAGGCATTGGACTTGATTCCATGAAGGTGAACTTTGATCGATCTTCGTCCCGACCTCTCCGAATTATTTTCGAAAACATAAATTCTTTCCGTGATATCTGCTTTCCTGACTTTATTCTGAGAAGTGATGAGATCAGGAAGTCCGTCCTGATTGAGATCCATGGTGATAGTCCCGGTGGGATTAACCATATCGATACCCGCCCGCGATCCTATGTTTAAGAAGGCCCGGGTTTCATCCTGCTCAAACAGAACAAGTCGTGAGTGAGGAGGGAATCCTGAATTATCCACCACGAGATCAACCAACCCATCGATATTGTAATCAAGCCAGATCGCCCTTCTGTCACCCTGGTTCCACGATTCTGATGTCGCATCAGAAAGATATTCTGTGCGCACATAGTATGGCGGGTAGGTCTCCCGGGATCCGGTAAGGACACTTGATTTATCCACGGAATCATTATCGTAAGCATGGGAAAGCTCCCCGAGAAACATATCCATGATTCCATCATCATTATAATCAGTGCAGGCAGAGAAAAAACTTCTTCCGCCACCCGTTGGGATAAGACTTCCTTCCGGATCGGAAGCGTAATTGGAAACGGGGCCGACATCATCAAAATATCTGTCGCCGGAATTCAATTC
>JAYVHR010000198.1:0-9805 GCA_043771075.1 Bacteriovoracaceae bacterium | reverse complement strand
TGGTGGACCTGGTGGGAATCGAACCCACGTCCAAAGAACCTTCCAGTAGAGAGTCCCACGTGCGTCTCTTGTCAGTTAGGACAAATACTAGTTCTTGTTTTTACAGGACAAGCAAACTGTCGTGGCTTTTAGGGAGTAACCACACCTGATCTCCTCGCGGTTTATTTTACGGACGATCCGCCATCGTCTTTACTAGCTTTTTGTTATCGGTGCTAGCCCCTCAGGTACCAATTAGACGAATCTAATTAAGCAGCCATTGCATAATCGTTGCCGATTAAAAGTGATCGATTTTTAAGAGGCCTTCGATCAACCTCTGCACGCACTCAATCCTTCTAATTCCCTGTCGAAACCTGGGCAGGCCCATAAGTTTAACCACTTTATCATAGGACCATTCGTGAGTCTATAAATACTCGTATTTACGACCACCCTCCACCTACTAGGTAGGTTGTACCACCTACTTAATAGGTGACCTCACCTACTAAATAGGTAATAATATGGCTATGATTGAAACCATATTTGGAAATACAACCGCGGCCAAAGTGATGCTTTACCTCTTTCATAACGGAGAGGCCTACGCCTCTGCCGTGGCTAACGACATGAAGATCACACTGAGCCAGGTTCAAAAACAACTCGATCGTTTTGAAGCGGCCGGAATTCTCGTGAGTAAGAACATGGGAAAAGTCAGAGTGTATTCGTTTAACTCAAAGCTCGGAGTAACGAAAAAATTAAAAGACCTGATCCAGGTTTTTTACGATGCCATTCCACTGGAACAAAAAGAAGAACTCTTCCAGACAAGAAGGCGCCCGCGCCGGAAAGGAAAACCGGTCATCGCAAAAACCGATAAGGTGAAATGAAAATAGATTTCAAGAACTGCACGGAAGAAGAACTCTGGAAGTACGTCGCCGCTCATTTGAAGTCGCGAAATATTGACACCGTTCTGGTCGGAGGTGCAGTTGTCTCCATCTACACGGAAGGGGCTTACGAATCCGGCGACCTTGATTTTATTCTGACGAAATTTTTTGTCTCCAATCTTCCGCAAGCAATGAAAGAAATCGGATTTGTCCGCAAGCACAGACATTTTGTTCATCCCGAGTGCGCACACCTCTTTATTGAGTTTCCTCAGGGACCACTCGAGATCGGAGATGATTTCAACATCGTTCCGGAAGAAGTATTGGTTGATGGAAAGACGATAAAAATACTTTCCCCAACCGATTGCGTAAAAGACCGTTTGGCGACCTATATTCACTTTAAGAATCGTGTTGGCCTTGAGCAGGCCATTCTTGTGGCAAAGAAACATCCGATAAAATTTGAACAAGTGATGAGTTGGTGCGAGAAAGAGAATGCTTTAAACGTTTATGACGAGTTCACTGCTGCATTAGGACAGAAATGAAACCTCTTCTCCGCGGACATTTTCATCAATCGTTCTTCTTCGTCACCCTCGGCGCTTGCGGGTTTCTGATCGCGAAGGCCCAGACCAGCCGCGAATTATTCGTCACTATTGTTTACTCCATTTCGCTCTTACTCATGTTCGGAATCAGCGCTCTCTATCACCGGATCACCTGGCAGAAGCCTGAGCATCGTTTGCTGATGAAGAAGCTAGATCACTCCGCGATTTATATTCTGATTGCCGGAACGTTCATGCCATTAGCGCTGAAAGGTTTTGCGTGGGAGACAGCTCAGAAACTCATGCTGATTTTGTGGGCCGTCGCACTCTTCGGAATTATTCAGTCGATCTTTTTCGTGAAGCTTCCGAAATTTGTGAGCTCACTGCTTTATCTCTTCATGGGCTATTTCATGGCCCCGTATTTTCCGGATCTCATGGATACACTCGGGAAAGATAAGATATGGGTCTTTATTGGAGGTGGTGTCGCGTATTCAATCGGTGCCATCAGTTACGGTTTGAAGTGGCCAAAACTAAGTCTCACCTACTTCAGCTATCACGAGATCTTTCACATTCTCGTGTGTATCGGTGCTGCGATTCATTTTCTGGTAATCTACTCACTCTACTAAATAAGTCCGTTCTCATTCGGCGTACCATCAAAGATTGCAAAGCGATGAAAAGGTTCACGCAATAATGGCCTAAGCTGGACCCGCTTTGTCTTTTTGATATTCTCTGTACCAGCTAAACTTTGTCCCATGGAAAAAACAAAACCCCGCACGACCGGTAAAAAATTAAAAATCCCCAAAGCAGATTTCATGAAGCGCTTCAACAAGCTCTTCTGTGATCCACATTTTGAACCCTTCAGAAAATCTCTTGAAGATATTTCTGAAGTCGCCTGGACAAATTATCTCGAAGGGAGAAAAGCTCCCAGCACGTCGCCCGCCGGCGAGGGATACGCTGATCCGGAATATAAACTAAGTGCAGATTGGCTGTGGGCAAAGAGTGAAATTGAAAAGGCGCGAGTTGAGCACGAGAAAGAAAAAACAAATATTCTTCTTATCACAGCTTCTGATCGGAGTGAATTCACCTGCCCTGGGGAAATTTCCAAGACTTCGCGCTTAGCGGAGATTGCACAGACAACGATGGAAGCCGAAGGTATTGAAGTGGAACTGCTCGATCTTTCGCTCATCACGGCCGAGTATGGAAAAATGATTTATCCGTGTAAAGGGTGTGTATCGACAGCGATGCCTTTGTGTCACTTCCCCTGTTCCTGCTATCCCAATCATTCGCTTGGACAAACTCACGACTGGATGAATGAAATATATCCCAAGTGGATCCGCGCGCACGGAGTGATGATCATCACTCCCGTCTACTGGCATCAGGCACCGAGTGCGCTGAAGCTCATGATGGATCGAATGGTATGTGCTGATGGAGGAAATGAAGATCCGACATCTACGCAGGGAAAAAAAGCGGAACTTGCCAAAGAAATGGAAATTCGTGGCTGGCACTATCCGAGACATCTCAAGGGAAGAGTTTATTCCGTTGTCGTTCACGGTGATGCTGTCGGTGCCAATGAACTCAAAACTGCTTTATCGGAATGGCTTTCAGAAATGGAAATGATTTCGGCGGGAGCGAATGCCAATCTCTCCCGTTACGTAGGTTACATGGAATCCTATGCCGAAAGCCACGCGGCCCTGGATAAGGATCATGATTTCTTGCTCGAAGTCCGGAATGCGGCCCTGACACTCTCACTTGCGACAGTGGCCGAGCGTCAGGGAAAATTAAAAGTGTTCGAAAGAGAGTTCCACGAGCCAAGACCTAAGTAAAAAGTCCCTGTTCGGTGTAGCTCACTTCAATTTTATGTCCGGAAGGATCTGCGATGTACCATGAGAGGGATCGCGGATAAACATACGCGCCTCCGTAGTAAACGAAGATGTTATTTTCCTTCACTATCTTTTCCCACTCAGCTTTATCCGAGATGCGTACTCCGAAATGAAAGATTTTATGGATGTCAGGCACTTCTTCTTTTGAAAAAGGTTTGAGATTGGGACTTTCATACATGCAGATCATGGTGTCGTCTTTTCCGATGATCGCCCAGGGCCCTTTAGGATCCTTGAGATCCCCTTCCTTGAATTCCATGCCGAAGAGATTTTTATACCAGTTGATACTTTCAGCGAGATTCGCGACGGTGAGATTAATATGATCGAGTTTGATATTCATTGTTTGTCCTTTTGTTCGACTTTCAGAATATAAACCTCGTAGACATTAAAATATCATCCATGTTACTATGCTGACATATGGTCACTCCCCTTAATGAAATTTCGAAGAATCTCTCCCTGAACATTACTTCTTTGAGAAAGAAACGCTCCCTCACCCAGTCCCGCCTAGCTGAGCTCTCCGGGGCGACCCGCGCCGTCATTGCGTTGATTGAATCCGGAACATCCAATCCCACGATGGAAGTCTTAGTAAAACTTTCCCGCGCACTTCAGGTTTCGTTGGATGAACTGACCTCTTCTCCCCGCGCAGACTGCAAACTTGTTCCGTCCGATAAAGTTCCCGTCGCTAAACCGCGCAAGGGTCTGCAAATCAGAAAGATACTCCCTGAGAATGAAGGCCCGGCCCACATTGATGAAATGATTCTTGAATCTGGCTCCGGTTTTCCCGGCACTCCGCATGTGGAAGGCACGCGTGAATATTTCACATGTCTTGAAGGACAATTCAGCATTGCAGTGATGGGTGAAATTTTTGTGGTGAAGACCGGCGATGTGCTGAATTTTCCCGGGGATAAGCCCCACACGTATAAGAATTCCGGCAGAAGTATCGCGCGCGGCTTCAGCGTAGTGCTTCTCGGACAAAACTGAGCGATAAAGACAAGCTCAAGAAAGATTGAGTCTACGGTTTCTTTTCTCAACGCTATCGTAATTTGATGATCGATCCTAAAGAGACGGCCGAATCGGCAGGTCTCAGATACGTGACAGATAAGATCCCCGGAATTCGCCGCAAAAGACGCGGAAAAGGATTCTTTTATGTCGATGAGACAAGTCACGCACAAGTAAAGGACGAACAGACTCTCACGCGCATCAAAGAACTTGTGATTCCTCCCGCCTGGGAAAATGTATGGATCTGCAAACGAGCTGACGCTCACCTGCAGGTAACGGGTTACGATAAACGGAAAAGAAAACAGTACCGCTATCATCCGAAGTGGAATGAAGAAAGAAACTCTACGAAATTCACGCGCCTCTCAGAGCTGGCAGAAAGTCTTCCCCTTCTACGCAAAAAACTCGATGAAGACTTGAAACTTCCCGGTCTACCCCGTGAGAAAGTGATCGCTGCTGTCGTCAAGATCATGATTATGACGCAGACGCGGATCGGGAATGCGCTGTATGCGGAAGAAAATGATTCCTACGGACTCACAACACTTCTCAATGACCATGCGAAAGTCAAAGGGGCTAAAGTAAAACTCTCCTTCCGCGGAAAAAGTGGAATTGATCACGACATATCATTCGCTGATAAAAAACTCTCAACTATCATCTCCCGCTGCCAGCACCTTCCGGGCGAGGAACTCTTCTGTTTTGTGAATGATGATGGAGAAACAATCGATATCAACTCGAGTCACGTGAATGATTACCTGAAAACTGTCACCGGAAAGGACTTCACCGCCAAAGACCTCCGCACCTGGGGCGGAACGACGAAGGCTTTGGGAATCCTGATTGAGATTGGTCCCTGCGATGATTCTCATGCGTCAGTGTGGAAAAAGCGCCACGCAGGCATTGTGAAAGAGACGGCAGCCGAGCTCAGGAACACTGTGAGTGTCTGCCGCAAATATTATATCCACCCTGTCCTCTTTGATGCTGACCAGTCGGGTGATCTTCACCTAAAATGGAAGAACTGCCGGCCATCATCGGCCTATTCACGTGAGGAGAAACTTCTTCTTCTCTTATTGAAAGATGCAGAGGAAAAGGAATTATCATGCCGAAGCAATCTTTCTCGCGCCTCCTGAAAGAGCTCGCGAAAAAACCCGCCAGCTTAACGGATAAAGAAAAAGATAAACTTGAAAAAGAGATTTCAGCATTACAGCTGAAAATGCTCCAGATTCAGGAAGCCGCATTCAGCAGACAAGATCGCGTTGTGATTATTTTTGAAGGCTTTGATGCCGCCGGGAAAGGCGGTACTATCCGCACGATTACCGAAAAACTCGATCCCCGCTACTTCCGTGTTGTTCCCATCGCCGCTCCCAAAAAAACAGAACAGGGAAAACATTATCTCTACCGCTTCTGGCGGAAAATTCCCGCTCCCGGATACATTACGATTTTTGACCGCTCATGGTATGGCCGCGTGCTGGTGGAAAAAGTTGAAGAGCTCGCTCCTCATCACAGAATCAATGAGGCCTACGCTGAGATTAAAGAATTTGAAGAAACTCTCCAGCGCGACGGAATAATCCTGATTAAGATTTTCCTCGCCGTCACAAAAGATGAGCAGCTGAAGCGTTTTGAAGAGCGTCTCGAAGATCCGTTCAAGATGTGGAAGATCACCGAGTCCGACATCCGCGCGCGGAAGAACTGGGATCTCTATGTCTCAGCGGTAGATGATATTTTGAAAGATAACGATACGAAAATTTCTCCCTGGCATCTCGTCCCTTCAAACTCCAAGAAATACGCCCGTCGCGACTCACTTGAGATCATCACGGAAGTACTCTCTCCTTTCATCAAGGGGATAAAGAAAAATGCGATGGATAAGGAACAGAAGAAATTCCTGAAAGAGTTGAGAGAAATCTAAGGCGCGGTATTGAACTTCGCTTCGCAGACATCCACTTTCTCATAACGGGGATTTTTTCCTTCGTCATAGAGAATGCATTCGGACTGATTCCCGCGATAATGAAGGCGCCCTTTTATTTTCTCATTGGCATCGAGATAGACGTATCGTGCGCGGTTCTTCCATTCTTCAGAGATCTGAATCACTTTATCATTCACTAACTGGCGGGAAGCGGAAAAGCCTTCGGAAGGTACCATCAGTGTATGGGAAACTAGTTTCCCTTTCTTATAAAGAAGTGTTTCCGTGATCTTCTGATTGGATCCGTGCTCTTCTGACCAACTCCAGACTTCCGCGGTAACCCCATTCTCCACTTTCTTCACAACTGTTCCCTGCTTCTGCGCTTCTTCGTGAAGAGAACTCAGAATCCGTTCGTCTTCTGCTTTGAGTTCTTCGAGGGATTCGCCAGTCACCATACCGGGAGCGATCGTAGGATTTTCTTTTTTAGGCGCATGACCCGAGCAGGATGCGAGGACAATTAAAACGAGGAGGATGATCTTTTTCATCCCCTTATGATAACTTATTTTCTTTCGATGACTATCTTGCAGTTTACCAGATCTGTTTCAACTCTCTGCCCCAGGCAGTCGAGGAACATGTCGGAAATGATCACGAGCTTTCCTTTCCCCTCTTCAGATCCTTTCACCAGTGTCGCTTTATAATTGTAGCTGTCGTGACCCTGATAAAATTCACCTTCAAGCTCAGTCTTCATGCCGTCATCGAGGAAAGATTGACCGGCCACCGGTGTGAGAACAACCGCATCCCATTGATAGGAAATATTGAGTTTGTTTTCCACACCCTCGTCTGTCACGACAGCAGTGAAAGAGAGATTGTTGTTCTTGCACGTCCATGTCTCTTTCACAACTTCCTGGGAGAAAGCTGAGAGAGAGAATAAGGCGATAAGTATTACGAGTGTCTTTTTCATGTTTTGTCCTTTCAGTTTGAAGTGAAAGACTTATAGGCCCGAAGGGCTTTTTAAGGAAATAGATAGATTGTACGATTTCGATCTGATTATGAGATGGGCTGATTTGAGAACTTTTTTGGGCACTGGTTGATTGGGCTTAGTGCCGTAACTATCTAAGAAAAGTAGTCCGGAGGGGGACCAGCGCCATTCGGCGCTATCATCACCCACATGAAAACGAACTCACTTCTCGTTCTTCTACTTTTCTTCTTCTCTGCCCATTCCTTCGCGGCCATGCAGAATGCTCCTGCACTCGCCTCTGAGGGAATCTTCGCCACCTTCGGCTCCGGGCACGCAAAGAAAACGGAAGTGTTGAGTGAAAAGTTCTCTTTTATGTCCAAAGACATGGCAGAGAAACTCGGAATCTCAAAACAGGAAATGGAAAGTTACAACCGTGAGCTCGATCAGCTGAATGCGCTGATGGATGAAATTTCTCATGATCTGGAAGCGATGAAGAAGCCGACTTTAGATGATGCTGTCGGCCTGTGGTCTGGACTTAAGGGTGCTGTTTCTGCCAGCACCCTCGCCGCCATTAAAAAAATTACGAAGGGCAAGTAGACTATTCTACGTTCGCCATGGTGTGTGACTTCGACGACTCAACTTGCTTGATGTTTCTGATCTTTCCGGAATATCCCCACACTTGCGCAGAAACTTCCTTGTAAGCACCAAAAAAATAACTTCTTACTTTCACAAGGTATTGAGGAGCGACGAGAACGTCGGCCTTGTTAGGAACTGTAGCGTTGTATGCAGCAGCAGACTTCGCAGACTCTTCCATGCCGCCGCCGAACATACCAAAGAGACCGCCGCCAGCAGCACCACCGTCGAAAGTTACGCCATCAGCATAATTGGTTGAGCTTTCTGTATGAAATCCGAGAATGCGGACGTGCTTAGCTTTACCGATGATTTTTTTGCTCATATCAACGTCGAGATCGGCCTGGAGATTTGTCTTCACAGCAACGTTATACCCACCGCCCTTCTGACTAAGATTATTTGTGTGTGAGCAAGAAGCGAGGAATGCGAGTGCTAGAACCGGCATGATAAATTTCATGAGATCTCCCTTTTAGTTATCTCTTAATTAAAAGGGAGAATGGACTATTAAATCAGATGGAAAATAATGCCTGACCTACTGCTTTCCAAGCTTAAGAAACTGGTACTCTTTCACTCCATCGGGCATCTCAAAAACGGATTCCTGGGAAAGACCAGAATCATCAACCGTAAGAATGGCCGTAAAAGCGAAGTCCTTCGTCACGAGCATCATCATGATGTAGCCGTCTTCGAGCTCAAGGACATCCACCGGATATTTTTCCCCATCCAGAATGGCGAAAAGATTTTCGCCCTGGATTTCGTAAGTCACAAAGCTCTCGCCACACGCCTCGTCTTCGCCCTCTTCCGCCCAACAGGCTTCTTCAGCGAATTTCCAGAGCTGTCCGGCCCTTTTTACATTGGCAGAAAAATGAGTGCCCACCGAGTGATTGAACTCACCCGCTGGTGTTTCCCGGTAAGAATCTGCAGAGATCTTTTTCCACTGGCCTTCCAGGCCTGTGAAGAACGTTTCAAGTCTCGACTCTAAGGTTCCGGCCTGAGCAGTGAGAGTGAAAAGACAGAGCGCCATGATAAGTAAATTTTTCATACTGAGACGCTATCAACGCTACTCCTTGGGAGTCAACGCGTCCGGCTTCACATCTTCTTTCACGGGTGGCAGTTCTTCGTCTTCGAAGTCGAAACTGACTCCTCCGACAACGAATTTACGGCCATATATGTATTCCGACATATCAAACGGCGGGGTGAGGTATTTCCGATCCATGGAACTTCCTTAGCTTTGTGTAGAGGTGAACATCCTAAGGACGTTTCGGATTCTCACCAAGGAAACAAAACTCAATTTTTTAACGCGTCGCAAGTTTCAACATTAACGCTGGCGGTCTATATTGCGACCAATGAAGACCTTGGCCTATCTATCTTTATTTTTCGCTCTGGCGGGACATGCGTCCCCTCCGGTTCCCAATCCAATCAGCCGCTATTTTTCCCGCGTTCCGATCGAGCGAGCGCATGTGGTTTATGGCTCGGCAGTGGAAGAGTCGTTATCCGGCGAGGACATCAAAGTTCTCGTTTGGAATGTGAAGAAAGGTGCTCGTAAAGTTTTTCATTCAGAATTTATGAAGTTTGGAGAAGGAAAAGATATTTTTCTGATCCAGGAAGCTTTCACTGCAGAATCTTTCAAAGAGACTCTCGCTTACTTTGCCAACTACCAGTGGGATCTCGGAATCAGTTTCCTTTATCGCAGATACAATAACGACGGCACCGGTAACATGATCGGATCTTTCATCAAACCAACCTGGGTGAAAGTTGAACACACCATTGATTACGAACCGCTGACTGAAACTCCGAAGACAACGGCCTATGCAAAATTCCGCGCAAAAGACAGAGAAGAAGAAATTCTTGTGATCTCCATGCACGGAATTAATTTCGCAAACTCCGGTGCATTTCTGAGACATCTCTCTCAGGTGAAGGAAAATATCCAGAAACATCAAGGCCCTGTGATTCTCGCAGGTGATTTCAATACACGCACTAAAGACCGTTACGCTGAGCTTGTGTATATGACCCGCACTCTTGGGCTTACTGAAGTGGTGTGGTTAAACGGAGATATCCGCATGAGATCA
>JAYVHR010000197.1:0-3344 GCA_043771075.1 Bacteriovoracaceae bacterium | reverse complement strand
AAGAAACTCTTCAACTCAGACCGCGAGCGCTTTGAGAAAGTCTGGGACGATATTGGGCTCTTTGTGAAATACGGATGCATGCAGGATACGAAGTTCGATGAAGTGATGAGAAAGCTCGTCCTCTTCAAAAATACGGACGGAAAACTTGTGACGCTCGAAGAGTATCAGGCATCCATTCCTGAAACTTATAAAGAGAAGATGAAAAATAAATACATCACCTTCGATAAACTGACAGGTGATGAGTCTCTCCGGAAACAGCTTCAGGCCGAGGGCATTCAGGTGCTCGAGATCGACAGCTACATTGACCCGCATTTCACTCAGCACGCTGAGATGAAAAAACTCGGCGAAGAAGAATTCCGTTTCACATCGGTTGATACCGAAGTGGAAAATCTTCTCGAAAACGCGGCAACAACGGCCGATGACGTAAAGGTTAAAGAGTTCTTTCAGCAGGTGCTGGTCAACGACACTACGAAAGCGACTCTCGACGTGGACGTGAAGTCGCTCAAGGGTTCAACGTCCTCTGCTTACTTCAAAGTGGATGAGCAGATGAAGCGCTTCCGTGAAATGACCAAGCAAATGGGTAACTCGGCCTTCTCACTTCCGATCAAGAAAACGCTCGTGGTGAACCCGCAGAATCCTCTGGTGAAGAACGCTCTCAAAATCTGGGAGAAAGGTGAGAAAAAAGAACTCGCTGAGAAAATTGCTTATTACGTTCAGGATATAGCGAATCTTTCTTCGGAAGGTTTTACGCCGGAAGAGAAAGAGAAGTTTGTCGGACGTTCGCAGACACTTATGCAGGAACTTTCCGGTTTCGTGATCTGATCCGGTAGTTCACGACGAGTCGGATGGTATTGAGGCCGTACCAGATGCTGTGGATGAAACTGATGCTCTTTGATTCTTTTCCGTAATGGGTGGGAATCGTAAATTCTTTTATCTTCATTCCTGCCCGGACGAGGCCCACAATGATTTCAGTATCAAAGTGGAAATCGTCCGAGCAGGATTCAAAACCCGCGGCCTTCAAGGCCTTCATCTGATAGGCCCGATACCCAGAATGAAATTCCGAGAGATTTGTCCGTAAGAAAAGATTTTCTGTTTTCGTCAGAAAGATATTTGCCAGGTATCTGTAGCGGGGCATGCCACCGGCGAGAGGATCTCCACTCATGCGGGAACCGAAAACCATGCCGCAGTCACCTTCTTCCATCGCTTTAACAAATTTCCCCGCGAGCTCTGGAGCGTACTGAGCATCTCCGTGAACCATGATGACGGCATCGTAACCTTTCTTCAGGCAGTGCGAGTAGGCCAGTTTCTGGCTTCCGCCGTAACCGAGATTCGTTTCTGATCGAAGATGAGTGACGTTCAATTGCCTGACGAGACTTTCCGCCACTTCGCGGGTTCCATCTGTGCTAGCGTTATCCACGATGATGATTTCGGAGGCGGAATTTCTCACATCTAAAGGGAGACGGGCGAGAACATCTGCCAGAGTCGCTACGACATTTCTCGCCGGAATGTAGATCGCGTACTTCATGAAGTTTTCACTTCACTTTTTTTATGAGTTCTTTTTCCAGAAGGTCGACAAATAATTTAATGGCTCTTCCTCTGATATCTTCAAAATGTCCGTCACTGTAGAGAGCGGCCACTTTCTGAACGATGGAGTTAAAGGAATCTTTGCCGTTGATGCTTTTAACGATTTCACCGGCAACCAGAGTCGCCTCATAAAATACGTCATCATTATTTAATTTCAGGATCCTGCTGGATTCCGAAACCGGACTGTAGGACATAATGACATCCTCCTGAAGCTTGTAAACACTATCGCCATCTGCCCACTGTTCACTTGTCATTTCGTCTCCATTTAAGAGGTAAGAATTGTTTTCATGCAGGGAAGGACATGAAGTTTTTCGCCAAGTCCCCGGACACTGAAATAAAGCGGAACACATGTCGCTGTGAGGACCGATGAACGGGTGAAATCACTGATGACCGTCTCGGTATGTCCGTCCCAGACCGTCAGGTCCATTTTTTTATTTTTCAGCAAAGGCCATTTCTCAAAAGTCATATCCAGGAACTCGCTCACACCGAGAGTGTTTTTTACCAGGCCACGTCCCTTCACAAATCGATTGGGAAGCACGAACCCGGAAGCACCCACCAAGCGCTGAAGCATGTTATTCAATTCTTCCGGATCATCATTTTCGGGCGAGAGCTTAGAAAGTTTCACGGCAATTTTCCAGAAATCCGGACGGGCCAGTCTGTTAAAGTCACCAGCAAGTCCCGGTTCGTGCCCTCTGTTTTTCTTCAAGTTAATCCCGAAACCCTTGTCCTTGAAATGTTCAATGTCGTAACTCCATCCCTGGGTTTCGAGATGCTTCAACCAAGTCTGAAATTTTTCTGTCGTATAGTTTTCGCTGAGGTCCAGTCCTTCCTTCCACATGACCTCAGGATTCCATCCTGAAATGATTTCCTTCATGTGGAAAATGAACAAATCCTCAATAACTTTCACATGCGGGACGTCTTTATTCTCGAAGAGAATATTGGCGAATTTATGAATGTGATGAAGCGAATTCCGGAGGAGGAGAAATGTTGATGTCGCAAAATTAGTTTTTTCCCATTCGAGCCCGCCGTTTCCTTCCGACTCAAAATAGAGGGTGATGTTTCCCAGGTTCTCAGGCCAGAACCAGGTTTCCTCATCCATGAACTGGCCATTGATAAGAATATTGTCGGGAGAACAGTTCGCTCTTCCGCCGATAGCAACCATCGCGGCCAGTTGAGCGGTGAAAAGCTCAAACAGCTCTCTGGCCGAACTGATCCCGAGTTGCGAGCGAAGGTCTTCGCGCACTTCTGCGAGTTCTTCCTGCGTAAGTTCAGACCCGACCTGAATGATCCGGAGAACTTTCAGTTCACGAAGATAAATACCCAGAGGATTTTTTTCCGAGCCCCAGTCCACTGACTGAACGGAGATGGAACGATTACTTCCCAGGGGAACGGTCGTATCCATAAGGCCGGAATAAATAAAAGCTTTCAGCGCGAAACTGAGTCCATAAACACCGGAGCTATTCACATAATGATAGGCCGGGGCGGGAAGTGTCAGGCCGCAGCCTTTCATCTGCACTCCCCCGACGAGGAGATTCCGGGAACTGCCGAGTGTGCGATCCCACGTGGGAGAAAAAATCTCAGCCAGAAGAAGATGCTTCGACTTAACAAATGATTCGAAATCTTCAGCTTCACTGAACTTCGGAAGTGGCTCAGGCGTCATCGTGAGATTACCCAGCCAGGTTTTCCAGTCTGTTTCGTTGCCGGTTAAATTCTCCGGGGGTGATTGATTCCCGATGATCTCTCTTACCGATCGTGAATTT
>JAYVHR010000196.1:0-2765 GCA_043771075.1 Bacteriovoracaceae bacterium | reverse complement strand
TTTCCGAGAATTATTTCAAAGGCACGACAGGGGAAACTCAAGATCGTCGGCGATGGTGAAAATCTCGTGGATATTATCTATGTCGAGAATGCGGCCAGGGCCCATGTGCAAGCGATGGAAAAACTGACTCCTGGTTCAAGTCTCTGCGGTCAAGCTTACTTCCTCGGTCAGGAACGACCGGTAAAGATCTGGGAGTTTGTGAATATCATCCTTGGTCAGATGAAGATCGATCCTCCGACAAAAAATGTGGATTACAACACTGCTTTCCGTGCAGGGAAATTTTTTGAATTTATCTGGAAGATGTTAGGGATTAAAAAACCTGATCCGCCCATGACGAGATTCGTGGCCATGAATCTCGGAACTCATCACTATTTTTCACATGCCAAAGCAAAACGTGATTTTGGTTTTCATCCTGAGATCTCTATTGAAGAGGGTCTTCGCAGGACTTTTGCACACAAGGCTAACGTCGTCCGAGATTTATCACCAGGAGCAATACCGAAAGCGTGAGAAAAATTCCGTAAAGTTGAACTTCATTCATGGTGTGACTTCCACTGTGTGATCCCGGCGACAGGAAAGAGACGAATTCTTCTTTCGCCGACTTTTAATTCATGGGTCGATTTCTCAACAGTGGTTTCGCTGAACTGTAAATCCGCTTGCACTTTCCCCAGCGGAATCCAGGTCAATATCCGGTTCTTCTTTTTTAATCTGCAGATGAGATTTTTTTTAGACCATCCGTTTTCCCGGGCAAGGCCGCCAAAAAGATAAATGACTATATTCCTATACCCCTTGGGTAAATTCTCATCAACGGTGACCTGGATCTCATAGTTGGCGAAACTTTTGATGGGAAGATTTTCTGAATTCATGACCTTAGATTAATGGGCCTTGCAGTAAAGCGGAAGTCAGGTTCTGGTGAGGAAAAGAAAATACTTACGAACTGGCGTCCTTCTCGCGCTCAAATTCCTGGATGCTGAAAACTGGTCTGAGATCAATTTTGATTCGCCAGTCTCATTGCTTCCGTAGCAAGTTTCGTCATGAGGGCGTAGGCGACGGCCGTTGGGTGAACTCCGTCAGGGGCATATTCAGCGGAAAGTCCGCCTTCTGAATCTGTCATCGCGGAATGATAATCCACGTAAACGAAGCCGTTTGTTTCCGCAAAAGTCCTGAGCCAGTTGTTGAGTGTGCGGATATCTTCCGCTGGTTTCAGGCCCGGTCTCCAGCTGAAAGATTTCGCCGGAGGAATAGAGCCGATGACGACACGGATGCCGTGAACTTTCGCCAATTCACACATCGTGCGGAAATGATTTTTAATTTTATCCAGTGAGGTTGGTCCGGTGTTACCGGCCAGATCATTGGTTCCTGCCATCAGGTGAACAATTTTTGGTTTCAGGTTGATCACGTCGGCACGGAAACGCACGAGCATCTGAGGAGTGGTTTGACCTGAGTAACCGCGATTGATGGTATCGTTCGGATCGAGACCTGGAATGGCGTTTCTCCAGCCTTCAGTGATGGAGTCACCAATGTAGACCACGCGATTAGGTGTAGCGGGGGGAAGGGCAGCATTCGCCTTCTCGTACTTGCAGAGCCCACCGAAATCCTGGGCGAGGTTATTCTGCCCCTGAATCTGGTCGCACGGATTATTCATGGCCGCAGTCTGGGCAAAAACACTGAGTGAGATAAACATAAGTAATACTGCCTTCATGAGAATTCCTTTTTATTTCGGCGACTCAACAACTGGTAGCACTGGAAAACCGGAGAAGCGTGTAAGAAGAAGTTCAATCAGCATGGCGTTGGGCCAGCCGAAATCTTTTCTTGTGAAGCGCCCGGGATTCGAAGGATCAAATGATTCGTGAAGAACATGGTCTCCCGGATCACTCTGAATAAGCATTTCAAGAACGGAGTTAAATTCGACAGGATCTTTCGTCGTGAGTGCCTGCGATAGAAGGGCCAGAGGCCAGACCATTCCCCGACGGGTGTGGGGACTTCCGATTCCGCGGGCGAAAGTTCCTGCAAAAAAAAATGGATTGTCTTTTGAGAGAATAAAACGACGCGTGTTCAGATAAACCGGATCGTTCTCCGCCAGGTAGCCGTACCATGGAGCACTCAGGAGACTGGGAAGATTTCCGTCGTCCATGAGTTTGGAATTCCCAAATCCGTCCACTTCGTAGGCGTAGATGTTGCCGTATTTTTGTGTTGATATGATTCCGTGATTTTTAATGCCGTCGTTGACCTGCTTGCGGAGTTCCTCGAGAGAATCAGCGAGATGAATATCTTTAAAAACAGTCCGCTCGATTTCTGCGAGTGCGCCGAGTGCCTGAACCGTCATCATTTCCGAAGGAATGAGATAGTTATATTCGCAACCGTCATCCGAAGGTCTAAAGCCGGACCAGATCATGCCGGTGAAAGCGACAGGATTATTCCGTAGCTCCTGATGATAGTAATGAGGATCGGCGTCGTGGTTCTGTTCTTTTAACATCGTATTCACTGCGACTTCGAAACCCTTCCTCACTTCCGGAGAAAAAATTCCGGCGTCACCGGTAACTTTCCAATAGGTCCACGCTAAAAGAATAGGATTCGCGAGCGAGTCCAGTTCGTATTTTCTTTCCCAGATCGAGTAGTCCTTCTTGAACGCATTGGCGTAAGGGTCTTTTGCCATTCCGCGCGCCTGTCTCAGCACCACACCTTTTAAGAAAGACTACTCGATCTGGGAAAGAAAATACGAACTGGACTCGCTCGCGAATCCTATTCTTTTAGCGTGGACCTATTGG
>JAYVHR010000195.1:0-3898 GCA_043771075.1 Bacteriovoracaceae bacterium | reverse complement strand
AATGGATCATCGCAAACACTTTAGAGAGATTATTGATTTCCTGAAACTTTACCAGAGAATCTGGCAAAACGAAATCATGGTCATGTACCCCGAGCCTCTACGTGATTACCCCATGTCATGGCTCGAGGAACTCGCTTCAGTCAAAGACAAGGCCTCCCTGATTAGCCTCGAAAGAAAAGAAGTTCAGGGGATTATCCGGAATAAAGAACTCCTCTCCTTCCATGCGCGCATTGAAGAACTTTGCCGGCTTGAAAAGCTTCCTGCCCTTCCGCCTATGCCATCAAAAAACAGTACCTGGCTCTACATGATTCCGAAGAAGAAGTATGAGATCAAGATCCTGGGTCCCCTGATCGATTCCGTTTACCAGAAAGAGAACATCAAAAAGATTGTCGACATTGGCGGTGGCATCGGACTTCTCGCTCAGACGATGAACAACGTCTATCATCATAAAGTTGTTAGTGTTGATCTTGATCCGGTCATGCAGGAAACGGGCCGCATCCGTCATGAAGAAAATGCGCTGGGCCCGCATAAAGTTGAGTATCAGAATATCAAAGTGAGTTCTGACGAACTTCGGTTTGTTGAGCTTCTCGACAAAGACACCATGACATTGGGCCTTCATACCTGCGGAAATCTCGCCAATGACCAAGTGAAAGCTTCTACTCACTCAAAGACAAAATCAGTGATCAACATGGGTTGCTGCTATCATAAGCTGGTTCCTGAAACTCAGAATATTTCCGGATTTGCGAACTCTCAGGCCGATAAACTGGTGATGACTCAATTTGCTCTCACCCTCGCGACCCGCGCTCACCGGAAGATGGATGAGAGTGACTATGATCTTAAGGAAAAGGTGAAGTTATTCCGCTACTCCATTCACTTTCTCCTTTATGATCACTACGATATCAAAGAGCTCTTTTCTCTCGGAAATTCTCACCCCACACTTTATGACGAATCCTTCGGTGTTTACGCTGCCGATAACCTGACTCGGAATAATATTCCCCTTCGGCACACGATTGAAGAACTCAATGCTTACTACCATGACCCCGCCAGACAGGATTTGATTTCCAAAATGATTGTCGCCGGACTTGTGAGAAATCCTTTCGGACGCCTGCTTGAACTCTACATTCAGCTCGACCGGGTAATTTATCTGGAAGAAAATGGATATGAAACTCAACTACTCGAAGTATTCGAAGAACCAATCTCACCGAGGAATATTGCTATTGTTGCGACAAAGAAAGATCAAGCTTTTGCCTGATTATTGGCCATTCATCGTCAATGATACTGTAGAGATTACGGTTGCCATCATCCGGAACTAATCCCGGAAGAAACCGCCACTTCCTCAGAAGTCCTTCGAAGCTTGCCCCTAATCTGGTCAGGGCCGCATTGGATTTTTCATTCGCAGGATGAACCGAAAACTCGACCCTCTTTGCCTGCATTATTTGAAATGCATACTCAAGCATAAGGTATTTCATCTCCGAGTTTACGAAGGTGCGCTGCCATTTATCAGCGACCCATGAAAAACCAATTTCAATCCGGGTAAAATTTTCGGAAGGATACTGAAAGACACTCATGCTAACAAACTCGCCCTGATACTCAGCGGTCAGGATAAGTATTTCTCCCCTCGTTTGTTTTTCCAGCATCCTCTCAAAATAGGATTTGAAATTTTCGGGTGTATCTATCTTGCGTGTTTTCGAAAACCAGGTGGATGAGCTGATGAGGGCTTTGCCCAAAGAAAGAAGGTCCTCGTGCTTAACTCTTTTCAGAGTAAGCCGAGGACCTTTTAATATTTCAAACTGATTAAATGAATAACTCACTAGTTGAGATGAAACACTTCTTTCATTTCCAGCTCGAGCAATTCCATCTTGTGCTTCATGCTCGGATGAGTCTTGTCCGAAGGATCAAGAAGATAGTTAAGCGGATCAACCGGCTTCACCATGAGCTTTGTCTGCCAGATGTTATCGTTATGGATGTTAAGGTCCTGCCGATAGTGAAACTTCTCAAGCGTTTCTTTCGGAATAAAGTCCTGAATCGAGTTGAAATACTGATCGTTATAGATTTTCTTGCCGTTCGAAAGACGTGTGTAACCGCGGACAACGTAATCGATATACACCACATCACATTCAAAAACATCGAACATGTAATTGAGTGCTCTGAGTGGAATGATTTCTCCGCAAGTCGCGACATCGATATCCAGGCGGAAGGTACAAATCCCTTCAGGATCTGAAGCATCAGGATAAGTGTGAGTCGTTATGTGCGATTTATCGAGATGCATTTTCACGGCCGCAGCACCCTGACTTCCCAATTCCCAATTTCCTCCGCCCTTTATGTCGGACATGAGAGTCATTGTAGAAGCTCCAACCGGATCATAATCCTGGATGGATTCATTCAGAATATTGGCCTCGATGATATTGCAGATATTGCGGGCGATATCCCGGATGTTTTTCGCGCAGAATTTCGTGTGAATATACTGGATATATTCTTCTTTCTGCTTCTCATTCATAGCGATACAAAAATCATAGAGATTGAACGAAAGAATCTTTGTCAGATTATTGAATCCGGAAAGTTTAATGGTTTCTTGGTCCACCATGGTCACCCCCTGCGTGAAGGAAATTAATAGGAAAAGACTTTATAGGGACAGGGGTCTTTTTTGGCAATAAAAAAAGGGCCCAAAGCGTTAAAACTTTGGGCCCTTCACAGAAATTTAACTTAGATAAGGCCGAGAGATTTTACTGCATCTCTTTCGCCGCGAAGTTCGTCGAGAGTGGCTTTGAACTTCTCTGAGCCGAATTCGTTATGCTTGATGCCTTCCACGACTTTCACTTTTCCACCCTCAGTACGGCACGGATAAGAGAAAATAAGACCCTTATCTGCTCCATATTCGCCATTAGAGGAAAGACACATTGAATATGTCTCTCCGGCCGGAGTTTCAGTGACAAGATTACGGATACCATCAACTACTGCGTTGGCTGCTGAAGCGGCCGAAGAAGCTCCGCGGGCCTTGATAATCGCGGCACCACGCTGCTGAACTGTCTTGAGGAAGTCACCCTTGAGCCATTCATGATCAGTAATCACGTCAGTGACATGCTTGCCGTTGATCGTAGCATTGTAGAAATCCGGATATTGAGTCGCAGAGTGATTCCCCCAGATCGTGAGGTTTTTCACCGCAGTCACATCAGTTCCAGCTTTAATTGCAAGCTGAGACTTCGCACGGTTCTCATCAAGAGAAGTCATGGCGAAGAATCTGTCGGCCGGAATTCCTTTGGCATTATTCATGGCAATCAGAGCGTTGGTGTTACATGGATTACCTACAACGAACACTCTTACGTCTGAAGCTGCACTCTTCTCAACAGCTTTCGCCTGAGCAGTGAAAATTCCACCGTTGATTTTAAGAAGGTCAGCTCTCTCCATTCCGTCTTTTCTTGGAACTGAACCAACGCAGATGACCCAGTTGGCATCTTTGAAAGCAGTATTAAGATCAGAAGTAAGAACAATATTTTTAAGATTCGGGAAAGCGCAATCTTCAAGTTCCATTGCAACCCCTTTCAGGGCAGGAAGAGCTGCTTCAAGCTCAAGGAGCTGAAGATCGAGATCAGTTTCTGATCCAAACATTTGCCCGGAAGCGATTCTGAAAAGAAGAGCATACCCAATTTGTCCGGCAGCACCTGTGACTGCAACTTTTACTCTTTTACGGCCCACGAGAAACCTCCAGCGAATCAGTTAAAATATTGGGCTAATTATAGAGGAAAGAGCTTCTTTTCTCACCCTTTTATTCGCCTCGACTGGACAAATTCTTTGCGTGAAGCATAGTATAAAGTCTTAAAACGATTTTATCCGGAGAGATTGTGAACGAACCGCAGGGAAATTCGCAGCAAGGTGGCGGTGGACAAGGTGGAGGCGGCAA
>JAYVHR010000194.1:0-10608 GCA_043771075.1 Bacteriovoracaceae bacterium | reverse complement strand
TACGATTGGCGGCGGAGCTGGAGAAAATCCAAATATGGGTTGTATATCAGTTGCACCGATAGGATTTTCAATAAATCCTTCAACCAGACTTTTCGTAATTGCGTTTGTACTTCCAGTTACGTATCCAGCAATGCCTCCGACCTCAGTCGAAGCGGAGATCGTATGGATCTTGCTTTCTGGATGCATGTGCGAATTTAGGACGCTTCCTGTAGGACCCGCGAGCCAGCCAGTGATACCTCCTAACCGGACTGCACCTACGGTATCCTTGATCTCTCCTCTGAATGTAGAAGATTCAATGAGACCTAAATTGGAAGCTGAAATTCCTCCAAAAATACCCATGCCGGCCCCATTGAGTACTTCAATTTGAGCGCGGGACTTGGCAAATTTAATCGTGCCTGCGTTTTGTCCTGTGATTCCACCGAAATATTTAACTGCCTTAATTTGACCATCAAATTCAACGTTCGAGATTACTCCAGTCGTGGAGTTAAAACCTACAACTCCGCCGGCGTTAAAATTTGCACTGAGATCAGTCATTTCAAAATAATGATCTTTCACTGTTATATTTTCAATCAGGCCATTGTTATAAATGGAGAGAGCACCCTTGATGCATCCAGCGCACGAGGTACCAGTAGTCTCAAATCCTGCAAGCTTTAAATTTTTCACAGAACCAGTGATATCCGAAAGAAGTGCCGTTTCACTCGCCGCTGCTGCACCCGAAGCAATAAGGGCAAAAATTGTGTGCCCTTTACCATCGAGATCACCATCTAAAGTGTCAGTTGGAATCGGAGAAAGGACTGATGCATTAATATTTTCTTCAATAACAATTTTTTTGCCGTTAGTAGCGTCCGGATAATCAAGATCAATGAGCTGGCCTTCATGACAAATACGATACGGATTGGTGACACTTCCACGGGTAGACTCCACCGTTTTTTGGTTTAAAAACGGAGTATTATTCAATGGAATTTCACAAGGACTTTCCTCAAATGAAAGTCTCGGAATATCTCCAGCTGCCCTCTGAAACGCACAACTACCGATGGGTCCACCAGCGCAAATTGCAGCGTGGAAAGGTGCGAGTCTGATGTTCGGATGTGTAACCGGAATTCCTGCCACAACTGTTCCCAGGGAAATTCCCTGCGTGGAATAGTTTCTGAAGAGTGTGGATGCTGTAGTCCCAGCAGATCCACCGATAAAACAAGTTCCTGCTATACAGGGACTGGCAATGTATCCATGAAAGTAGGTATCAATCAGCTGAGACGCAATGGTACCAGCAATACCGCCAATGTTTCTTGGAGTCGCATTACCATAATCTTTTATGTACATATCAGAACGGCTACTATAAATGTTATTCCCTTCCCCTGCGATACCTCCGAAAATCTGACCACCAGTTGTGAGAGTTCCGGAGCTCGCCGCTTCATATACAGTGGCGATACTTTTTCCGACGATCCCGCCGATATACATCGAGGAGCTTGCCTTTCCGTGTACGTCACCGATAAATGATGCCACTGAAATATCATTGGCTTCTCCGATGACTCCGCCTACTCTTGTTTCACCTTCTACGCGTGTACCGGAAACATGATTTCTCGCATTCGTGTCCATATTAGTAGTGCTCCATCCGAGAGCACCGCCGACGTAATTCACACCCTCGATATCACTGTTTTTAACTCTTGAATTCTTTATAAAATCAGCCTGACCAGCGATTGCACCGGTTTTGTCTGCTCCACGAATCTCGGCATGGTCCAGAGTCAGGTTATAAATAGAACCACTGGTCCTTGCAATAAACCCACTGTAGTTACCTTCATTGGTGTAGCGGACGTTGCGAATGGTGAAATAATTTCCGTCAAAGTTAAGCGCAATAGTGGATGAATAATCAGTACGTGTGCACGTTGGAGCAGCACCATAACTGATTCCTAACGGAGTCCAGGTATCACCCTCTTCCACACACGGGTGCATGAGAGTGTTAAGAGGATTTAAGTTCCCCTTGTTGATATGAGAGATAAGATCAATGTTTGCGCCAAGAATGTACTTGGCTGCGCGTTCCGCGTTTCCTGCAGGAGGCGTCTGACGAAGAGTTTGATTGAGCCATTTCAGCTGATTCGCATTACAGATCACGTAAGGATAATTGGAATCGCCAAGTCCCGATGCTGGTCCAAATTTACTTCCACCTACGGCGCAAACATCCGCGATCGTGATTCTGGAATAGGCCAATTTCTTAGTTGATTCTACAGAGAATTTTGCCTCAGCAGAATCATTAAGATTCCGTTTGATCTTGCCCTTCGTTTCATCACAGGCCGGCGCCAGGTAAGCAACAATCTTCAAAGGCACACCCAGACCAGAGACAATCGCAGGTACGTTTAATTGTGCTCCGGTAAGTTGATTAGTATCTGCGGGAAAGCAGTTAGTCTCCAGTGATTCGGCAGGATAATTTCGGGTTACATCATTAAATATTTCAGATGACGTAATTTCGAATTTATAACTTCCAACAAAGCCTCGCTTGCGGGGATGTGGACCGACACCGGAAAAATCGTAGCTTGGATCATAGTCGCAACTTTCATTGGTATTGGGAGAAATGTCTTCCTCGCAGAACTGAGCATGGACAGGAAGACCGACTTTAGTGGGGCTGAGTCCGCCAGTTTCGTTCGCAAAGGCAGGACCAAAACATGTAGCATTTTGAAGAGATAATTTAACCGCTGCTTCATCTTCTTCAAGAGGAGCAGTTGTCAGGTCACAGGATACATCCCCCTGAAAGGGAGCAGCTCCATCCCAGGCCATTGCACCAATTGACCATGTTCCCTTAGGAAGTTCCAATGTGAGAGATTGTGAAGAAGCTGCGGAACCACCAAGTATTCTGGAAAATTTATTTTTGCCACTTGATCCGAAGATGACCATTCCTCCGGAAGCATAAGCTCCAAGATTGGTGACTTCGACTTTCAACCCAGTTTGAGGACCTTTGCTGCCTGAACAAGCAGTGAAGAACAAGGCCAGGCCAACGATCAATAGGGCGCGCATAATTTCCTTCCATGGAGATTTATCTGATCTCTCATCGGGAAAAATGCGGTGTTAAGTGATTCTTAAATAGGTTTGGGAAAAAATTGCCGGATTATTTTTTCATCTCGAGATATTGCTTTTGAAGCTTCGCTGAAACATCTTTATCCATGAAATTGAAGATCTTGGACGCGGTTTTAGGATTAATTGACGAAAGAATTCGGACAGCTATTTCGGAATCCTGAACTGACAAGATCTCTGCGGCTTTCTGAGGCTTCATGTTGGAGATCGTCTCTACGAGCTGGCCGACCCTACCCTTACTCTCTTCCTCATTACCCTTCACACAACCCAGGAATGAGCGCTGGCGGGCCTCAAAATCGGAGTATTTCTTCGCGAGCTCACCTTCGGAAACCTGAAGCGAGTCTTTTTCTTTCTGAAGTTCAATTTCACGAAGGCGAAGTTTCTCTTCTTTATCGAGAAGTTCTTTAGTCAGCTCTGAGACCGATTTATTCTTGATCGTGTCGACTTTCTTTTTGGTTTCTTCGTTCACTTTTTTGACGAAATCTTTTTCCGTATATAGCTTGGGATCAGCAGCAGCAGATGCGCCGAATGAAACAGCTAATAAGAGGATGAAAGACTTCATAATCCGGCCTTTTTACGATTAGAGAGCCAGATTTGTGTCTGCTCTTCTACTTTTTGATCAACTTCCTTATTATAGGCCTTCTTCCATTCGGTAAAATCTTTTTCTTTGAGGTTATCCATCACCTTGAGTTCTCCTCTCAGTGTCGCGAGTTCCTCTTTTTTCTCAACTATCATGTCTTCGTGATTTTTCTTCTGTCGCTCAAAGAGCTTAATGCTCTTTTCCTTGGCCTCGACGAGACCGGGAAAAGACTGGAGCTTTCCAGCAGTCGCACCAGTTTTCAGGGCGAGTTCCTGGATCTGGTAGTATTTCCCGATTTCTTCTTTTTCTTTGGTGATTTGTCCGACGATGGCCTCAAGCTGACGGTTAAGAAGACCCAGTTCTGTACGGCAATTCTCTTCCTTGAGCTTCCGGAGCTTAAGCACAGCATCTAATTTGAAGTGGTACTGTTTCATTTTCTATCAGCCTGACATGTTCTCAGCTTTTCTCGCAATGTCGATCATGCGGTCAAAAAGCTCTTCAATGGAGAATGATTCCTCCACCTGCTGGCGGAGTAGATTAATAAGGTCATCGTAAATCATGATGGCCTTGTCGACTTTGGCATTTGAACCGCGGGCATAAGCACCGACGGTAATGAGGTCTTCGGATTCTTTATAGGCCGCCAGGAGATCGCGCAAGTGAGAGGCAACGATACGGTGCTCTTTCCTTGCAACCTTCGGCATAACCCGCGAAATGGAAGCGAGGATATCAATTGCCGGATAATGGTTCCGGGCCGCGAGCTGACGTGAAAGAACAATGTGACCATCGGAAATCCCCCGGACCGCATCAGCGATCGGCTCATCCATGTCTCCACCTTCCACGAGGACAGTATAAATTCCAGTAATCGTACCGGCACCTTTCTTGGTACCAGCGCGCTCCATGAGTTTCGGCAGTTTTGCGAAAACACTCGGTGTATAACCCTTCTGTCCCGGAGGTTCACCGGTAGAAAGTGAAATCTCACGATTGGCCATCGCAAAGCGGGTGATCGAGTCCATCATAAGAAGGACGTCCTGACCCTGATCACGAAAAAACTCTGCAATGGTTGTCGCCGTATAAGCTGCTTTTGTTTTAATCAGTGCGGAGGTATCAGAAGTCGCAACGACAACCACTGAACGCTTGAGACCCTCTTCTCCGAGATCGGATTGAATGAACTCGAGAACCTCACGACCACGCTCTCCGATGAGAGCGATGACGTTTATGTCAGCATTGGTGTTACGGGCAATCATACCCATGAGAACAGACTTACCAACACCGGAACCGGCCATGATCGCGAGACGCTGACCCTTACCGGCAGTGATAAAACAATTGATGGAGTTGATTCCGGTATCCAGGGCTTCACGGATCGGCGGGCGATCGAGTGGGTTCATGGGAGTGCCGAAAATAGATCTCCGCTCGAATGTTCCAACGATAGGACCTTTGTTATCGAGAGGTTTTCCCTGGAAATCGACTACGCGTCCGAGCATGCCGGCGCAGATATTAATTTCCGTAACGATATCTTTTAAATGAATGCGGGTTTCTGAATTGATTCCGGAGATTTCATCGTAAGGCATAACCATACAATTCTGGCCTTGGATGGCGACAACCTCTCCCAGAGAACGCTCACCGTTTTCGGCGATAAATTCAACGTTGCTTCCGAGAACGGCGCGAGGAACGGAAGCTTCGTAGACCATTCCGCGTGAAGCAATAATCTTACCGATTTTTTCGTAAGGAACTTTGCTTTCGATGTGGCGAAGAATCTGATTAAGTCCTAGATCCTCACTCATGGCCGATGACCTGCCCGAAGATCTTGTCGATATTCGCGAACACACCTTCAATCGATCCATCAATCAGGCCATTCTCACTTTCGAGAATGATGCCGGGATGACGAATTTCCTGAACGATTTCAATCCGCGTATTCTGCAGCTGACCCAGACGGGCCTCCACAGTCTTCATGACTTCCGGCATGGCCGCAAATTGCTCGCGGCCTACTTTGATGATGAGATTTTTTCTGCTGTTGAGTTCGAGGATAAGCTTCTCTAGAAGTTGCTCGAGATAAACTTTTTCGTTAATTTCTTTCATCACGATCCACTTGGTAAAGCGTTTCGTGAATTCGATCACTTCTTTTTTATGAAGGGCCATATAACCGGCACTCTGTTCCTGAAGACCGTTGATGAGAGAGATGAAATGCTCAACGTTACCAGCGAGCTGTTCTTCGTGAGCGGCGAAAGCTTCAGCTCTGCCTTTCTCTTCGCCTTTAGCGAGACCTTCGGCATAGGCTTCCTGGAAAGCTGCCTCAACACGCTTATTAACTTCCGTCTGAATTTTCTTTTCCAGATCGTTCTGTTCCTGGCGTGACAGACCACGATAGTCCTTAACCATGTCATCAATCTTAAAATCGTTTTTAGAAGCAAAGTTCCGCTCAGAGCGAATATCCTGTTCTGAGACGACTTTCGAAGTCACCGATTCCCCGGTCAGGGTCTTGAATGAGAAGGCCTGAAAATTATTTCCCGTTACAACGTGTCCGCTGTTGATCTCAGTAAAAGTGAAAGGCTTGATGTCATCACGCTGCTTCTGCATTTTTTATCCTGTTAAACGAATGAATCGCCTTCTCCACCACGAGCAATGAGGGCCTTACCTTTCGCTTCAAGGTCTTTAAGCTGCTGCACGATTTCCTGCTGCGCTTTCTCGACATCGGAAATCTTCGTCGGTCCCATGGACTCGAGATCTTCTTTGAGGAGGGTCGCTGCACGGTTCGACATATTCTTGAAGAGCTTGGTTTTGACATCGTCGGGAGCTGTCTTGAGAGCCGTTACAAGTTTCAGGTTGTCGACAATCTTGAGAAGTTCCTGGATACCACGGTCGTCCACGTAAATAACATCTTCGAACACGAACATGAGTTTCCGGATTTCTTCCGCGAGTTCAGGATCTTTCTCTTCCACACGTGCCATGATGTTCTTCTCATTCGTCTTGTCCATGAGGTTGAGCATATCTGCGATTGGCTCAATACCACCAAGCTGCTGGGTATCGATCGAACCGAGTGTAGAAAGTTCAGTTTTAAGAACGTCATCGAGCTGGGCAATGAGTTCAGGTGAAACGAAATCGAGGTTCGCCACACGAAGAACAACTTCTGCCTGTAGACCTTCCGGAAGTTTCCGGAGAACATCCACTTTCTTCTCAACCGGCAAGTGAGCACAGATGAGGGCGATTGTCTGAGGATGCTCGTTCACGAGAAAGTTAGCGAGAGTTCTGGTATCAACCAGTTCAAGTGATTCGAGAGTATTGTTTGTTCCGACATCAACGATCTGACCCAGGAGCTGTTTGGCGCGTTCTTCACCGAGAGTACCGAGAATGAATTCACGGCCTTTGTTCTCAGAGAAAAGAAGATCAGAGTCTTCGTTGATGGACGAGTAGAATTCCTCAAGAACTCTCTTCACCATCCAGATGGGTGACTTGGAAATGGATGACATCGTATTGATCATCCGTTTCACGTCATTGTCTTTCATGTGCTTGAAGATAAGCTTGGTAGTTGTAGGTCCCAATGCAGAAAGGAGGATCGCTGCCTTCTCCTGTCCGGACAAGAGTGCATATTGCACATCAGGTTCTAAACTTTTTTGTTCGTCGGCCACTTCCCACCCCTAAGAATCTATTTAAAAAATACTTAAGCAATCTCTTTGTTTACTTCTGCTGTATGGATCATGTCATGAACCACTTGGGCAGCTTTTCCGGGATTCGCCTCAACGAGGGCGATGATTTTCTCCCGGATCATATTTCCTTCGATCTTCTCAGGATTAAGCCTGTCATCCATGCTTGGGAGGACATCTTCAAGACCTGGAAGTCGCTGGTTGGCCTGGATCTTCTCGAGTTCTTCGATCGTCTTAGGAAGGAAGTCTTCGATTGATTCAACAGAGTTCTCCGTGAGCCACTGAATGAACGGACGGACAACCATGAAGAAGAAGAGAGAAATGATCGCACCAATAATGAGGTACTTCACGATGTTCTTATAGAGTTCGCGATTCTCACGCGCTCTCATGATTGCATCCATTTCAGCGAGATCTTCTTTCGCAAATTCCATGTTCTTGATGACGAGCTTGTCACCGCGGGTCTGGTTAATTCCGAGTGAAGAAGACACGATCTGCTGGAAGTTCTGGAGTTCTTCTTCCGACCATGCCTGATACTTAGTAACAGTTGCGCCATCTTCATTAACGAGCGGCATTCCGTCTTTCATAACCGGGATTTTCTTCCCGTCCACCATGACTGCAACAGAGAGATTCGAGATTTCAGCTGTCGGCTTTTTAGACTTTGTTACTGTCGTCGGAACATTGAAGTTTCTTGTGACAAGTGACTTATCAACATCATTTCGTGTTTCAGGAATACCCGGCTGTGGATTTTCACCAGGAAGATTCGAGCGGGCACCCGGAATACCCTGGGGTGACGGCCGAACGCCGACCATCTTCTGCTCGTTTCTGACTTCAGAGTAAACAGCTGTGTTCTCAGAATCGTAGCTGGTCTGGGTTTCAATTTTTTCAGTGAAATCCATCTTGATCGCAACTTTCGCGATAACTTTTCCTTCGCCGATAACACGCGAAAGGATCTCTTCAACTTTCTTCTCATATTGAGCATTCAGTCTTGATTCGAGGGCAATACGATTGGCGGTTTCTGTCGACATGTTGTCGCCATCGTTCTCAGAAAGCTTCTTACCGCGTGAATCGATGACTACAACGTTATGACTTCTCATACCGTCGACGGAAGAACTGATGAGGGACTGGACCCCTTTCACTTCATCACTCGTCATGTTCACACCGCGCTCAACATCGAGAACGACTGAAGCACTTGGTGGTTTTCTTTCCGAGACAAATGGAGATGACTCCGGAATGGAAAGGTGAATACGGGCGCGGACTACACCGCGAAGATGCATGATCGTCTTAACCAGCTCGCCTTCGAGGGCGCGCTGTTTATTAATCTTTTGTACGAATGAAGTTGTTCCGAAGGCCTGCTTGTCGAAGACTTCGTAGCCGACTGTGCCGGTGAAGTTCACACCTTTCTTGGCAATTTCCAGACGCCAGATTTCAACCTGGTCCTCAGGAACCATGATCGTCTTACCGTCATCTTTTACCTGATAATTAATCTTACCTGTCTCAAGCATTCTGGCGATAGTCGCCGAATCATCTTTGGTGAGATCAGTGTAGAGGACCTTGTAGTCGGTCTTGGAGGAGTAAACTACGATTCCCGACATCACCGCGAGAAGGATACCGCCGACTGCAATCAGTCCCAGGCGCCTCATCATGCTGAGTGACTTAAAGAAATCAACAAAGTTCTGAACTATTAATCCCAAGGAACCCTCCTGGCCCAACGGTACTGATCACATCCTGTAATCAGATCTGCATTTTCATAATTTCACGGTACGCATCGATAACTTTCGTGCGGACCTGGTTCATCGTACGGAAAGCGATATCCGCTTTCTCTACTGCCAGCAATGTCTCATGCAGGTTCTGCGACTCTCCCGAAGCGAGTTTTTCCATCGCTACGTTTGCTTCCGTCTGCATTGCATTTACTTTGCCAATTGATTCCGAAAGCATTTCACCAAAAGACTTGGCACTACCGCTTTCTTCGATGTCAAAACCCTTGCCGGTTTCGATATTAAATCCGCCGCTGTTGTTATCAACTGAGCGAGACCAGCCTTTGGCATCAGCGTTCCCGAGAGTCTGTTGAAAAGAACCAATGTCTTTAATGGCCATTAGTTACCTCTCCCGATCTCGAGCGTCTTCATTGCCATCTGTTTGGTGGTATTGATCGCTGTGATGTTTGATTCGTAAGCACGCTGTGCTTCGATCATATTGGCCATCTCCACCATGGGATTTACATCCGGCATGGCCACATAGCCTGTCACCGGATCTGCATCCGGGTGGGTGGGATCATGTTTCATTTGTACTTTGTCTGAATGAACAACCTCAGTCGCGTGAACGGTCTGGGCGTTTTCTGCGAGTTCTCCTTCGAGGATCTCGGAGAATGTATCGCGTGCCGGCTCTGAGCCAAACACCACTTCCTTGCGACGATAAGGACCGCCTTCGGCAGTCTTGGTAGTCTGGGCATTTGCGATGTTCGAAGAATGCGCTTCCATGCGTTTTCTCTGAGCAGCGAGACCCGATGATGAAATCCTTAAACTAGAAAGCAAATCCATTTGCTATCCCTTCAGGAGAATTACTTCTCGCTATTGATGGCGTATTTCATGATACCCATCTTCTTATTAATCAGCTGGACGAGAGCATCGTACATCAGTTTGTTCTCGGCCATTTTCGCCATCTCGGCCTCGACGTCCACGGTGTTTCCATTTTCAGATACAACACCGTTTGGATCGTCGTAAATTTCCGGCTCAAGATTATTGAAGCCCCCACCGCCGACGTTGTAATGCCGTCCATCTGTGGCATTCATCTTCATCTGTCCGTCAACATCAAGAGCACGGGCCAACGCTGCTTCGAAGTCTAATTTCTTGGCCTTAAAGCCAGGAGTGTTGGCATTCGCAACGTTCGACGAGATGAGTTCCTGGCGCATTTCCCGGAAATTCAAAGCCGTCGTCAGTGCATGTAGTGTCTTGTCGCTAACGTCCATCGTGGGCGCCTCAAACCTTTTTTAAAACTTATCTCAGGTTAACAAAGTAAACAGCACCTTCGCCGCGGTACTCATTGATCTTGTTCCGGAGTGTACGGATAGATACGCCGAGGATTTTTGCAGCTTGTGTACGATTCTCAGAAGTAAACACGAGAGCTTTCTTGATAAGAAGTTTCTCAGCATCCTTCAGAGACATGAGCTTCATTCCGTCTTCATCAATTTCGCCAGTTGTGAATTCAGCTTTACGCTCACCGTTCTCAATTGCCTGGAGATCAAGAGTCGTTCCGTCCATGTTCGTCATGGTCTTACGGATGAAAGACTTGAGCTCAGCAATGTTGTTGTTCCAGTTATAATCAGAAAGT
>JAYVHR010000193.1:0-3611 GCA_043771075.1 Bacteriovoracaceae bacterium | reverse complement strand
AAAACCGGAATGTGTAGAAAGAAGAGCCACTTCTCAAAAGGGATTTTGAAAGTTCCGATCTTTGATGTCCACCATATACCAAGGCAGAGAGCAAAAACTATGCCCGTAGGAATGGCGACCATCCCATTTGGCAAACTCCAGCTGAGGAGAATTTTAAGTGCGTAAAAATTTAAGAAAACGACATAGATGATCCACAGTGGGCAAATGACAAATTTCAAAAGACCATCTGTGAACTTACTAAACTCTCTCGGTGTATCATAACGAAGGAGAAAGATAAAACAAGGAATCAGCGTGAAGGCCAGCTTCAAGGGAATCCAGGTTTCAAATTTCGTATCCAGTAGAAAACCTGCCAGATAAATCAAAAGATAAATCGCGACAAGTGCGCTGATTGAGCCTACGGCAGACTCGCTAAAGGTATGCAGAACCCGGTTTTGCCAGTTAACCGCCTCGCTCTCACTCTCGTTCATCAAAACTTTATGAAAACCAAAAATGACTATGAGTTGAAGAGTGATCATGAACAACAGCCATGAAGAAAGATAAAGTGATGCTAAATGAAGAGAGAGAAACGTCACGAATATTATTCCCATGTAGATTTTCTTTCTACTCGGACTCGTAATACTTCTCTCCAATTCTGCGACATAAAAAAAGAGCAGGTAAGAAAAACCAACCTTATAGGAATCAGAGATTGAATCTTTCTCAAAGAGGAAAAATATTGTGGTTAGAAAAACAGCACAAAGGATCGAGAATAAATATCTTTTTAGTGGGCCGAGATGGCCAAGCAACATGTTAAAAGATTTATTCATAGTCCAGAATTCATAGTTTTTTCGGATAGAAATTCATCGGCTGTTTCACACCCACTTTACCTCCACCCATCGGCTCAGGGAATGTGATCCCTTTCAGGACACTCACGACGCACTTTTTCACATCAGTCGGGAGAGCAGAAGCCCCATCAATCCCGGCATCAGTCACGTGCCCGGATGCTCCGATCGTGAAATCAAGTTTTACAGTACCTGAAGTATCAGCACCCGTTCTTTCGAGTTCCTTCTGATAGCAATAACGGAATTGGGGAAGATGATCCAGGAGAATTCTTCTGATCACGTCGGGATCCATGGATCCAAGAACAACTGTTTCAGAAGGAATACCGGCCGTATAAATTGCCTTCTTCGAAGAAAGTCCGCCGGATCCTTTCGAGCTGTCGAGGACACCAGTAGCGGAACCCACGAGACTTCCCTGATTCGTAGCGATCTCAGCAGTTTTAATCGAACCACTTCCGGTACTGACACCGGTAGCAGCACCAACGATATCAGAACCTCCGCCGGTACCGGTAGCACCCCGGGTGCGAATTCCGGTAAGTGTTCCGCCTTTAGCGACCATGGTACTGACTGAAGATGCAAAGTCTGCTGACTTGTAAACTTCTACCGGACCACGGCTCGTAAGACCAGAAGTCGAGTAAGCTGAAGCGGCTGACTTGGTAGCACGATTGTTGTTATTTTTTGATGACGGAAGATTTGTCGCAATCTTGTTAGATGGCTTCGTAATCGGTTCCGTTCCCTGCTTTACAACTTTCTTCTCTTTGGCATTTCGCTCACCTGGATCAGGTCTTTGCGTCTGATCCTTGGTTGTAATCACATCTGGCTTATCAAGCTGAGGCTGTTTTACTTTGGGTGCATCTTTTGCGACTGCAACCTGGACAGGGGCTTTCGGTGGAAGTTTTGGGACTTCAGTCTTTACAACATTCGAGTGGAACGGGTGCTTCATGAGAATTGTGGCGATTCTCTCCGGGGCCAGTTCTTCTGTTTTTTTATCTTCCGGCAATTCAACTAAGTTGAAACCAACGGTGATGAGTGCAACAAAGAGCATCAGCAATATGAGATATTTCTGGAACTCCGGATCGCGCTTAAGAATAGGTGCCGGTGCGATTGTCGGTGGCGATGAAACATTTCTCACGAAGATCTGGATATCATTTTTCTGAAAACGGACAAGATCCTGGCCTTTCAACTCAATGGAATTGCCGACGTGACCGGTATCTTTCTTCCGGTCAGACAGGAAGAATACTCCGAATCCGGGAAGTGTATGGACAATGGCACTGCCGTCAACGACATCAACGAAAGGAATTTTCTCTGCCTTACCGAAATATGGAAACTCAAGCTCCTGCTCGGAAGTCCACCAGCCTGAAATGTAATACGTACTCTTCCCTTCCGGAAGGTAGTCGACACTGTAGATCTGATCTTTGAAAAGAATTATGACTTCCACTGCCTGGCGTGAAGCTTCATAGCGAAAAATCGGATAAATCTGCTGCTGATCTTCAAAGATATATTCGCTGAATTCTGCTTTAGGGTCAGCGGCTAGAGGATAAACAACTGTGGGTATAATTTCTGTTACCGGAGGTGCAGCTTTGGGCAGGCTCTTACTTTCGGCCGGTGCCGAAGGAAGAACCGGAGGAGCGCTTCTGACTGAGGCAGCGCCGGCAGAAGGTTCAAGGATATCGAGTACCGGTGGGAGTGAAGTTGTAGCAGCGGTGTATTTACGGAATACGAATTCAACGTTAGCAAGACGAAAGACATCTCCTACGCGAAGTTCTTTCACAACGATCTTCTCGTTATTGATGTAAGTTCCGTTCGTCGAATTCATGTCATAGAGAACAGCTTTGTCTTCGAAAATTTCCAGGATGGCGTGAACAGCAGAAACCGAATCATGATTGGCCATGAGGTCACAGCTTTCAGATCTACCGAGAAGCAACCGGCCTGTGGGAAAAACTCCGCCGCCCGACTTTGAAGAGTCACCTGTCGGCTGGATTTCAAAGAGTGTGGTCGACTTGTTACGTTCAATATCCACAATAGCCCCTTATGGTCAGCGAATTACTTCAACTGCTTTCTTCATTTCTTTGTTGAAGTTCGTACGTTCAGGAAGCTTGTTCCGGAATTCATTGCGGGCCCGGGGTGTAATGGAAAGATCTCCGGGCGAACCCGCTTCACCTTCTACACCGATCTCATCAAAATCGAATTTTTCAAATTTTTTATATTCGTATCGCACAGTCTTCTTTTTTTCCTGGGCCGTAGCCTGGAAGCTTAAAATGAGTGCGATGAAGATGAAGAACTTCATTGTTTATCTCCGAGATAATTTTCAACAGAAGAATAATAACGGCTAAGCGCCTGGTTCTTCGGCTTCTGGATGTTATCAAAAATTTTGGCCGCATCATCGGCTTTGCCGAGTTTCTTAAGAGTGATCGCAAGGTTGAGCCCGACTTCCGGCTTTGACCAGTTAGCCGCTGGAATTTTCTGGTAGTGCGAATACGCAGTGTTGTAATCCGACATCAGGAAGTAAGCGTTTGCCACTGCATTCAGTAGGTCGACATCTGATGGCGAAGAATCTAGCAGCCCTTTTAGAATCGGAAGAGCAGGTTCAGCGAGACCGTAGATCAGATACATTTTCGCAAGATTGTATCTTGGAGTCTTAGCAAATTTTGAAGCCGCATTTGCTCTTTCAAAAGCCACGAGTGCTTTCTGATCTTGCTCCATACGGGAATACATCACACCAATGTTATTCAGTGCGGGAACATAATTAGGTTTTACTTCAAGTGCCTTGTTATAGAACAGAAGTGCCTTACGGTT
>JAYVHR010000192.1:0-9376 GCA_043771075.1 Bacteriovoracaceae bacterium | reverse complement strand
CTGGATTCCCAAAAATTTTTTAAGCGGTAAACCTCGAGAATCAATTTCTGGATGTCCTGGTTATCACCCGATTCAGAGAACTCACGACTGAGAATTTTTAGAGCAATTTGCTTAAAGACCAGATGGACCTCATAAGCAACTTCGAAGGCCATTTCTTCTGTTCCGGAAGTTGGTAGATGGAGTTGCGTGGGAATACCGTAAATCTGTTTCCATTGAGGAATCTGGTAATTCCTGAATCCACCGGTCTCCATCCATGCACTGAGGAATCTGGTGGAAAGAAACTGGATGTCCTGCATGAGGGGAGAGGTTCTGAGTTTTGTTCCGGACTTCATTTCACTGAAATCGAGATCCTTAATGAGGATAGTAATATCAATGTCACTTACCACGGGAAGAAAGTCATCGTTAGCGGCACTTCTTCTGACCCAGGCTGCTTCGACCATTGATGAAGGAAGCTTCTTCACAAACTTCAACGCCATTCCGAAGTAGATGGAGCGTATTTTTTCAGAGAGACCGCTTCCCGCAAGAAACTGTCCCGAGATCCAGCGCAATTTATTTTTACTGATCAAAAGAAATACCTCAATGCCGCCCCGACATCCTGTGTGACAAGTTTCTGGGTGATGTTGTCGGCCTTATCGCCGCGAGCAACCGGCGAGTAGCCAAATAATTCCGCTTCGGCATTGTCTGACAGACTGAAAGTAAGTTTCGCGAGTCCATAGGTAAATCCGGACCTGATATCGTGGATCAGGGTGCCACTGATTTTAACGAGTGGATGCAATTCGTATTGATTCGCGAGAGCGATGAAATACTCCGTTGGAAGAAATCTATCGGCACCGGGGGCGCTGACGAGAGAGCGATTTTGTTTCTGGTATCCCGACTCCATTCTGATATGCCAGAGAGAAGTGAGCTGCCGGTCGTAACCGAGAAGAATATCAATGAGATTGTTGGAATTGTTTTTGTTCGTGATGAGAGCTGTCTGATAAAGTCCCTGGAAGAAAAGCAGATTATCTCCCAGTTGATAGCTCAGCTGGGTTCCGATCTTGTCGCGGTTCTGATCTTCTCCGACCACATAATCGATGGCAAAGTCACCGTTGACCTGGAGTTCTCCGTGTATCCACAAAGTCCGATCTATCTGTCCTTCATAACTATCGAGTCTCTTATCACCCAGCAGGTAAAAATCAATTTTATGCCTTTCGCTCGAAAAGAGGCTTAACCCGAGACCGTCATTTCCCTGCGCGACCTGTGAAATGCTGGTTAATCCCGTAGGCTGATTGAAAGGATTGATCGGATTGAAAATCTCACCGAGACCGTAATTGATGTAAAGTCTTCCGGCAACGAAGCGGGCCTCTTCATTTTCCCATTGGTAGTAGAACTTATTCAGTACCACTTCATCACGGGTATCATTATTCTGATGAACATGCTGGAGCTTGAATATGTCCCGCGCAACCAGCTTTTCCGGAAAATTAAAAAATCTCGCGGCTGCAAAATTATTTTGGTAAAGATCAGAACGCGAGTGACGGGCAAAGACATTCGCTTCGATAGTTGACTGGCCGTAAATCGCCTTTCCATTGAGGTTTCCATAGCCCAGATAGAAATCCTCTTCACGCCAGTTCTGGAAAAAATCCTCACGTGCTTCCTCATTGTTCCATGAGTGACGGCCCTGGACTTCAGCATTACCAGATATTTCTGTTTTCAGTGTGGCATAGGCAGGCAGAGAGAGAATGAGAAGCAGTAGCCAGCTCTTCATTGCGAGAGTGTCTTCTGGGTAAAGTGTCCGGCTGGAAATTTTACTCCGAAATCAACGGACTTATAGATGAGAATTGTTTCTTTGGTCTTATCATCTACCGGAAGCATTTTCCACACCGTGGGCAGCTTGTGACCTTCAAAGGATTTAACCTCCGAGAAGGATAGAGTGCGCTTCAGATTGTTCTGCTTGTCGTAATATCTGCTTTCACGTGGGAGGCAATCTTTCTTACTGGAAAGTGTGACGATCCTTGGCCACATCACCTTGGAATCTGAACGTGCCTTGTTATCGATGACCTTCATCTCTTCGCCGTTCAGCTTTTCATCCGGAAGAAAAGCATGAGTGTAATCCGTACTCATGGAACTCGCTTTCAGAATATCGTCATTGGTAAAATCAGAACCCATCCAGCTCGCCAGAAGCATGGATGATGAAACGGCCACCTTGCGCTTGAGCTTCGGAAAGTAATTCCACATATTGTTTTCAATACGGAGAGTCCGGATACCTTTCTCTTTGGCGGGAGAAATGATCGTGGAAAGTGCTTCTTTTTTTCCATTCACATCGGATTCGATTTCGAGAGTTCGCGTCCAGTTGGGCGTCTTAATGGTCATGACCATCACACCTCTGGAACGATCTCCTCTCATCTGGTCATCAGAATATTTCCACCATTCATCAGGATTACCGGCATTCACGCCGATGGCCGCACAGAAAAATAGCTCTTTCGTTTTGATCCTGAACATACAGACCCGCTTAATGTTTTTCGGTTTTCACTATCTGACCATCTTTAATGTAAAGAACAGTCTGTACCTGGTCAATGAGCCTCTGGTCATGAGTAGAGAAGACAAACGTCAGCTTGAAATCATGATTCAATTTCTTAAAGAGTTCGATAATTTCCTGAGCAGTTTTTGTATCCAGATTAGCAGTCGGCTCATCTGCGAGAATGAGCTGAGGTTTTCCTGCAATTGCTCTCGCAATCGAAACCCGTTGTTGTTGTCCTCCGGATAATTGCTTCGGAAAACGCTTCCCATAACCCGCGAGACCTACCTGCGCCAATGCCCATTCCACACGTTCGTTGATTTCTTTTTTCGGAAAATTTTTCAGCTGAAGGGGAAACTCAATATTTTCATGAACAGTAAGCACCGGGAGAAGCTGGTAATCCTGAAAAATAAATCCCATGTACTCAAGCCTGTGCTGCGTTCTGTCTTCCAGAGAAAAAGATGTAATCTCTCCCTTCGCATGAAAAAGCTGTCCTCCTGTTGGAAGAATGAGTCCTGCGATGAGATTCAGCACTGTCGTTTTTCCTGATCCGGAAGGACCCACCAGCGCCATGAAATCGCCTTCATGAATGCTGAGGTTGATGTCCTTAGCACCGTAGACTTTGTTTTCTTCAGACATCTGATAAACTTTTTCTACATTCTTCATTTCAAACTGCATTCTTATTCCTCTTCATTACGCGGATCAACGGATAGATCATAGAAAGGGCCAGGAAGAAAAACATCATTAATGGCACTTGCCAGTAATATTGTGCCATCGGATAAAATTTTACGAGTGGCTTGATGGTCATGCCGCCCATAATAATGGCCTTGCCGTTCGTGAACATCTCAAGATTAATAGGGTAGTAGCTGCATAACATCGTCGCTGCGTGGCCTATAAGGCAACCCAGAAGCATAGAAAAAATACCAAGAATAGTTACTTCGATAAGGAGAGACCATGCTACCCAGGAAGCTTTTGCACCGAGAACATTCAGCGCTTCAAATTCTTTTTCACGTTCAAAAAATGTAATCATGAGAGTGTTGGCGAGCCCCAGGCTAATGACCATCACGATGATGATTGAAACAATCCAGGTGAAGTTATCCACAAAACTAACTGATACACCAATCTCGGGAATCAGCTCTTGCCATGACCATGCCCTGAGTCCTGGTATCTGCGGGAGATCTTCATGAGTCATGTCGAACTGAACCAGCTGATGATATTTATCAGGAGCCATGACAAGTAATTCCTGTGCACTGGTAATCTGGGTGAAAGCGAGAGCGTCCTCAAGATCACCTCCGCCGAAATCCAGAAAACCTCTTACTAGGTAAAGGTCATTGGCGACAGATCCGTCCAGTGCCTGACCTATGACGGCAACTTCGCCGCCAATTTTTACGTCCAGTCTTTCAGCAAGTCTTTTACCGAGGATGATTTCTTTTTGTCCGGTTTGAGAAAGAAATTCTCCTGCCGACACAGCATCACTGAGCTTTGTAAGCCGCATCTCATCGGCGACATCAATACCTGTCATAAGAACGCCGAGAGTTTTCTTTTCACCCGAAAGGAAAACGGGCGCTGTTACTCTGCGGGTTGAAGTGGCGAAAAGTTTTTTATCCGTTACATTCTCATCTGACATGACTTTGTAATTATTAAAAAGCTTAGAGTTGGCTACTTCGTAGTAGTCAGGGTGAGTCAGCTGGTATCTCCCTGCATACTGCGAGAGAAATTCTTTCATTACTTCTTTAGACCCGGAATTCGCAAAATTCAGATCCCAGATAATAAAACCCGCTGCCAGTGATAACGAGAGAACCATAATCATAGTTCTCTTTGGTGCACGCCAGAGGTTTCGGTAACTGAATTTCAGAAGAAAAAGAAATGATCTCATTCTGATTTCTCAAGTTTTTTCAAAGTTCGGTGTATCGCCCAGAAATAGGAAAAGCACATGACAAAAATAATGAATCCAAATGTAATAATAATCTGATTCGCTGAAAAAATTGGATAAACAACTCCGGTTAACCTGATTCCTGCACGCTCGATATTTAATCCCTGTTGTTGGTGACGGAAATCTACACCTGTCCGGGATTGAATACTGAGAATTACTGCCAGGAGAATACTCGAAGAAATTCCTGAGAAGAAAATCATCTGGATAACTTCAAAAAAACCTATTTTCCAGAATCTCTTTTTCACGACACCAAGGATATTCATCATCCTGAGTTCCGGAAATCTTTCCTGCCACAACATCTGAATCGGAGTAAGGATGGTCATCATAATTGTCATAGCGATGATAATAAAAAAGAACTTGATCATGCCGTCATTGAATTCGATAACAACGGACATTTCGGGATTCAGATCTTTCCAGGTTTTTATAACTTCCTTATCATCGGCAAATGCAGACTTGAACTCATTCTGCATCGAAAGATCACGCGCCATGAATGGAATGCGATTATAAAGAATCGAAGTCATTTCTTTATTCAGGTACAACCGCTGGATTGTTTTCTGGCTGGCGTAAGCAAATCGTTTTTCAAAAGAATTGCTGCTGAAAGTATAAATTCCCCGGATCGTCAGAATTTCTGATCGAAGTTCACCCTTTATATCCTGATAATTCACGACAACCTGGTCACCGGGTTTATACTTAAAGATCGTAGCGAGTTCCTTCCCGATCACAATCCCGTCATCATCAGCTTCATCAACAAATTTTCCTTCTAATATTCCGGAAGCGACGCCAAGAAATTGGCGGTGAAGTGAGGGAACTATTCCCAGCATGACAAGAGCAGCATTGCCTTCAGGTGCAGAAATATTCGCATCCACAACAAGCTCAGGCGAGTATCGTTCGATACTCTTATTCTTAAATTTATTTCTAATTTCGGAGCTGAACGGCAGCGGGTTACTGGCATCGGTTGTGCGTGCGTAAGAATTTTCCTGAAGCTGGTAAAATCCAGTATTGGTGTTTACAACAGCTGTTTGAATCTGCCCGTTAACGCCGTCAAAAAATGCAAGAACCCATACAGCGATAAAAACGGCGAGAGAAACAGAAAATCCAATGAAAAAACTTCTTCCCCTATTCCTGAGAATACTCCGGAAAGCGAATTTAAAAAGATAGAGATTCTCGTCATTGAGCATGAGGATCGCAGGGTTGAGTTTAGAGCTATCTTAGTCTAAAGAGGATGACCCTGAAAGGCACACAGATATTCAACAGAGTACTTGATTAATGAGCTCTGCCACTTCTTCCGGTGTGTGAGCGTGTGAAAGGCGATGAAGAAGCCAGCTACGACGATCCTCCGGAAGTGTCATTGTAAGGATTTCGCGCGAAAGTTCTACCCGTGTTTTCAGCAGGTTTTTTTCCTGAAAGCGGGGATGGGAAGAGATGAATATGGTGAGCTTCTGCCCGGGAGACGTTTCCATACATTCATCCAAGCAAAGTGAGTGCCATGGAAAGGCAGAATACTGGTGTTTCTCACTCACAAAATGAATGTTTTTTCGACAGACTGTCTAAACTTTAGACAGTCCTGAATTCCTCAGTATTTTTTCTCCGTCTCCGAAGAGAGAGATAGAGAGAGGTCCTGCATGGAACAGCGTTGGAACTATTATCAGTACAGAAAACTTCATCAATATCCCATCTACGTGAGGGTAAGTGCTGATGATGTGAATCCTAAATTCCAGCACCTTCTTGGCGAAATGGGCTTCTCGCTTCTCACAGATGTTGAAGTCAAAAAGATTTCTCTTCAAAAAGCTCATTCAAGAATACTCACAGTACAGGGTGCCGGGCCGAGAGTGCAGGCACAAATTTCAGGATCAGATCTTCTCGACAAGTACGGAATGGAAAATCTTTCTTACATGAATGGTCTTCCGGTTTATACCTACCGGAAGGTGGGATTACTTGCTATGCCTATGACCCGCAACTTGTGGGATCTTGCTGTAAGCTCTGACATTCATCATACAGATCAATTAGTCGGACTTCGTGTCGTGCTGGCCCGCTTTCTGGCTATGGCCCTCGCAGAAATGGGTGTTCTCTGTTACTGGGGCACAGTGAAAGACAATGCTGTTGTTCTTATGAAACAGTCACAGTCATTCGGCGAATCTGTGCTGATCGATTTTGAAAGAAGAACCGTGTTTTCCCAGGGCGGAGAAATGCGCATCGGGAATAACCTGAAAATTATCAGAAGAGACAGCGAGAACCGGACTTCTTCTTTGATCTCACGCGAGGAACTCATCAGTTATCTTTCAGTGAGTTCATGTCTCCTGAGTTTCACCGGCATCTCTCCATCCATGAAACGGGCGATTTATTCATTAAGCGCGGGTGCCATGGCCAGCTACGGACTTTCTGAACCTGTTCAGAATGTCTAGTTGTCACCACTGACCAAGTTTATTAATCTAAATCCATGGAACAGAATTGGATTGATCCGGTAGTATTCTCCGTGGGGGCTCTTCAGGTGCGTTGGTACGGGGCCATGTATGTCATGGGATTCCTCGTCGGCGGATTTCTCCTCAAATATCTCGCGAATAAAAAAGTATGGCCGCTTCCAGCAGAAACAATTGATAAATATGTCACATGGCTGATCCTGGGAATGTTTCTTGGCGCACGACTCGCCTATGTCTTCGTGTATAACTGGGAATATTATTCAGTAAATCTCGCCGATATTTTTTCCGTCTGGAAAGGCGGACTTTCATTTCATGGCGCCCTGGCCGGGATGTGTTTTGCCACCTGGCTTTTCGCCAAGAGACACAACGTCAATTTTTACCAGATCTCAGATTGCATGGCGATTGCCGGAACACAGGGGCTCTTCTGGGGACGTGTCGGGAATTACATCAATGGCGAACTCTACGGGCGCGTAACAGACAGCTGGGCAGGAATTGTATTTCCGGGCGGAGGACCATTCCCCCGTCATCCGTCTCAACTTTATGAAGGTGTGCTGGAAGGAATTGTTCTCTCCATCATTGTCTTCATTGCTCATCGTAAACAAAAATATTACGGGGTCGCCGGGGCACTTTTTGTCGGTGGATATGGAGTGATGAGATTTATCGTGGAATTTTTCCGGGAACCGGATCCACAGCTGGGATATTATTTCGGATTTCTTACCATGGGCCAGATTCTTTGTCTGATCATGTTACCAGCTGCGTACGGAGTGTATAAACATTCTCAGTCTTTTAAGATTCCTAATCCGCTGCAGAACTAGTCTCTTTTTCCACCGGTGCTTTTCATCTGTCGCAGGATGGAAGCCACCGGCGAATCTTTCTTCTCGACCGCATAGAAAATAGGAAAACAAGTGATCGTGCACGCACCATCATAAATGTGCTTCTGGTCTTTATTGTCCCAGATATAATGAGCATGCTCGCCCGTTTTTTTATAGGTCGTTTGCTTACCCATCCTGTTCACCAGGGACTGCAGGAATACATCATGAAGAAAGTAACTCGGAAGTCTGGCATACATGTCGAGAACCTTTCCCTCGCTGATCTGAACCAGCACCGGAAACTTATAACGGATGTGGGCCACAAAAAATTTCTGCGTCTGCGCGCCTGAGAATTTTCGCTCAACAGTTCCTTTGCCATATTTTTTTTCAATCGAATCGAGTGATGATCCAGGCATGAAGTCCTGGAGAATATCGACACTGAAGTTATAATTAGGTGCTTCAACTTTTGCGTTTAAAGGTTGAAAGATAATGATGAGCCATGGCAAGATCAGAGTGAGTTTAAACATTTGGCTATGATATCACTGAGAGACACGGAGCCGTAGTCTCTCATAGTCGAGCATTTTTCTCTGCTTTATAAAGGCATCGGATTGTGTTTAAGTAAAGGGCCTTTGGTCCGATGAGATAAGACGGTCCAAGTGGCCGAATGTGCAGACAGAATACCTCCGTAGGGACACATATTTTCCGGGTATGTGAGAACCCTCTGCTGATTTATTCTGGTGTTGATGGAGTACTGCCTACTTCAGGAAGATTAAGGAAGTGAAATGATGATCAAGCTGGCCTATTTGCCACTCACACTAGTGATTTTAACAACGGCATGCGCACACCAAAAATCATCCCGTAATAAAAAAGAATACAATCCCACTGTAGCTGAACAAGCTGAGTACTATCGCGTTCAGGAACAGCTTATTGAAGCTGATCTTCCTAACTGCAAAGGTTGTATTCACGGTTCCGCTCATGAAAAGACTTTTACTGCTCCACTCATGACATATGAAATTGAGCCGGAAGCTGCAGCTGAGTTGGGTCTTCACAATACAAAATTTGATATTCCTGTTACCTGGAATAAACAGGTCGCTGGTTGGGTGAAATTTTTCACCGGTCCACGCGGCCGTCAGCATTTCCTGAACTACACTCAACGTGCAGGTCGCTATGCTCCGGTTCTTTCCAAAATCATGGCCGACAATGGTCTTCCCCGCGATCTTATTTATCTCGCGATGGCCGAATCAGGATTTACGAATTCCGCGCGCTCATGGGCGAAAGCTGTTGGTCCATGGCAGTTCATGCCAGCTACGGGAAAAAAATTCGGTCTCAACATCGATTTCTATGTTGATGAAAGACGTGACCCGCTGAAAGCGACAATCGCAGCAGCTAACTATCTCAAGACTCTTCACAATCTTTTCGGTTCATGGGAACTGGCTACGGCCGGATACAATGCCGGCGAAGGTAAGATTGCCCGCGCGATCCGCATGTATCGCACAAATGATTTCTGGAAACTGACGAATGGCAGATACCTGAAGCCTGAAACGAAGAATTACGTTCCTAAGATCATGGCCCTCGCGATCATCGGAAAAAACCTCGACGTCTTCGGCTTCCATGAAGTGAATTTTGAGAAAGCTCTCGATTACGAAGAGATCATGGTGAAAGGGAATGCTGACCTTTACGATGTTGCAGACGTACTCGATATCGATTTCGAAGAACTGAAGCG
>JAYVHR010000191.1:0-4603 GCA_043771075.1 Bacteriovoracaceae bacterium | reverse complement strand
AGTTCCGGTTCCAGTGGGCTGGGTATAACCCGGTTTCCAGGAAAATCCGGTAATCTTCCATAGCCCCAGGGAGTTAGCAGAAGTGCCGTTCACGTTCTCGATCCAATCACCGGTTCCGATAAATCTTTGCGGCAAGCGACTTGAATTTGACAAGTCATAGTTAAATCCAAGCGTGGCACCACAGTTTTGGCACCCGTAAATATCTCCCTGACCTGGTCGAATACTTCCTGCAGCTGAGTAAAAAGGGGCCGACATCATCTGGTCGGCCGGTTTACCGTTCCATCCCCAGTCATTTAAAGTAGCGTTGCAGTTTTTCTCATCCTGGATGAATTTAGTGAGGTTCTGGTGAAATTGCTGAACGAGTTGTTGATGATCAAGCTTTGCCTGAGTCTGACGCTGATCTTTAAACAGCCGGGCACCGGCCATGGCCACACCCGCAAGGATAGCTCCTCCGACCATGACCTCAGTCATGGAAAAGCCATAGGCGGATTTCCAGAATTGTTTCCAGACAGGCAAACAGGCTCCAATGTTGTTACTTCATGTTAAGCCATATCGGAGAAATCACAAGTTCTCCAACATATGGACTATGAGGAGACTAAAGCGGAGTATTTTGCACAGTTTGTCCCGAAAAGTTGGCACCTGAGACCAGATAAATTTTGAGGCCGGGTTTTTACCCCCGTAAACACTTAAAGCTATTAAATTATCCGTTTCAGCTTAAAATAGTTCCCATGCGCATTTCTTTGTTTCAATCAGGATTTTCCATGGTCCAGGGGATGATCATCTCGGCGGTCCTCGCTGGATCCGCTCTTGTTGCCACCCGGATGTTTACCACTCAGAAGATGGCGCAAAGAGCTTCCGAGTCCAAAGACCAGATCGCTGAACTTCACAAAATGATTTTCGGCACACTCCAGAACCGTGAGCATTGCTTGCGGACATTCGTCACTCCACTTGCAAACGTTTTAGTTAATAACAGCTATCCAGTCACGAATGTTCAGGCCGATAGTGGCACCGGACAAACACAATTTTCCGTGAATCCCAGCTCTACCAGTGGGCCGATGTACATGAACGGGAACGTCCGAATTAACAGTATGACTCTCAATACGACTGCTAACCTTGGTGATCCCCAGCCATTAGTCATCAATTACATGCGCCTCGAAGGAAAAGATATGGGTGGTGGTCTCAGCTCAAATCGCGGCTTCGGAGGAAAAAGTATCTCGAAGACTATCTACGTCCGGCTCCAGCGTGCTAATGCGGGTTCTACTACAATTAACGGATGTTACGCTATTGAGGTGAACTCCGACTCCGACACAAATCAGGGGAACTCGGATCTTAATAAAGATTTCTGCGAAGGACTCGGAACCGGCGCCGGGGAAGCGGAAAGCTTGTACACTTGGGATGAAACCAGAAACACTTGCGTACTCAAAAACAATATCTGTGCCGACAAATTCGTCTTCGAGGGAATCGATTCAACTGGTCTGGCGATCTGCCGGCCATTCCAGGACTATATTCCATACTTCCTTGAGACTGGAGCTCAGCCCTGCCCACCAGATAAAGCTTTCGTGACTATCGTGAGAAACACGACCACAGGGAAAGTGAGTATTCAATGTTCCGGAGATCTGGTGCCTTGATTATTTTGAAATCACAACCGCAGCACTGACCTTATCCTTCCCCCATCGTGAAATTTTTAAAAACTGCTCATTCGGTATCGGGATGTGAACTCTTGAGATCACTCCCTCGTGCGCATCATCTGTGGTCTGATCCGGGTCATGAATGTACACGAAGTGCTCATCGGCGGCCGTCACAATCACCCAGTGAGGAATCCGGTGAAAATCAAAATGATAAGTGGTGATGAGAACTATCGGAATGCCACCGGCCTTGAGAGTGTCCCTGATGTCCTGGATAGTGAGGCGCTTCCGGTGCAGGGGAATTTTCTTTTCGATGATCTTTTTTTCCCAACTTTTATGAACCAGCTCAATAATCTTTTTTTTCTCCGCACTTCTTACGGTATCAATGAAGAGAGTATTGATGTGAGAGATAAAAAGCTCCGCCTGAAATCCCCTGGACACTGCTGCCAGGGCCAGGCCATGGGGTCCGCAGCCACCATGGCCTGAAGTCATGAAGATGGTGGTGGCCTCGCGCCAGAGTTCGAGCTCATGGATCAGGGACATTTCTGTTTTCGGGGAAAACGTCTTCATCGCCATCAGAAGGCATGCCGGGCCACAGGTGAAATCCGTCCCCTGCTGATAGTAAGGAATTTTGAGACGTGGCCGAAACTTCAGGACTTTGATTCTTTTTTCAAAACACCAGGCCGCTTTCCCGTCATCATAATAATCTTTTTTCACCGTAAATTTCCGGTAGCCAAGTTTCCGGTAGAGAGAAATTGCCGGCCGGTTATTTTCTTTCACTTCCAGCCGCAGATACGCGCAGTCTTCTTCTTCGGCCGAAAGCTGTTCCAGATGCGAGATGAGCTCTGTGGCCATACCGTTGCCCTGAAACTCTTTCAAAGTGCAGATGGAGTAAAGGCGGGCGAGACTGGTTCCGGCATTAATCAGAACAAGTCCATAACCGATCAATTGATTCTTGAACTCCTGCACTAGAAACAGCGAGTGCGCATTTTTGATCATCCACTGAAAATTTCTGCGCGAAAGCCGGTCATAGGAGAAAGACGCTTCTTCCAGAAGGACAAGTTGCGACAAATCTGAGACGCGCGCCTTTCTGGTGACGACCTCTCCGGATTGAAATTTCTGTCGCATTTTTTTCATGGCCTCTGCCCTTGATTCAACATTTCCATCTGCTATTGTACTCAGTAAGAACGAACTGAACATACGGGTGCGCGTGTCCAAGATCATCGTCATTGTCGAAAAACTGAAAGACTGGAATTCATTCTATCCCGTCGAGCAATTGATGACGCCTCAGGATTATCTCGTCAATTGGGACGAAAATCTTTACACCTCACAAGGAAATAAAGAGCGCATCAAGATTATCAATCTCTGCCGCAATTACAAATATCAGAGTTACGGTTATTACTGCTCGCTTCTCGCCGAAGCGCGCGGTCACTCGGTCATCCCCGGTGTGAAAGTGGCCAATGATCTCTCCCGTTCATTTTTATACAATCTCGACACAGATGATCTGGATCAGGATATTCAGAAAGCATTCCGCAACCAGACTCCAGGTGAGGGATTTTCCATCACTCTTTTTTTTGGCCACACCGACCACGAACAACTGCAGGAAGTCTCAAGGCAGATATTTGACCTCTTTCCCGCCCCGATTCTTCACGTGGATTTCGAGTGGGAGAAAAAATGGAAGATCTCCGGCATCCGGACGGGTTCTCTTAATGTCCTCTCGGGTTCTGATGAAGATAAGTTCGCGGCTTCGCTCGATGCTTACTCGGCGAAGATCTGGAGAAAACCAAAAGCGAAGAAGAAGTACCGCTACGACTTAGCTATTCTCCACAATCCCCATGATCCGCTTCCTCCTTCAGACAAGAAGGCGATTGCGAACTTCATCAAAGCGGGGAAAGAAAACGATGTTCAGGTTGAGCTGCTGGAGAAAAAAGATTTCGCCAGGGTGGCGGAGTTCGATGCCCTTTTTATCCGTGAGACAACATCGCTGAATCATCACACTTACCGTTTTGCCAAGAAGGCCGAAAGTGAAGGGCTGGTCGTGATTGATGATTCGATGTCGATTCTCCGGTGTACCAATAAAATCTACATGCACAACCTCATGCATTCGAACAAAATCCACGCTCCCAAGACAGTGGTTCTTTCCAGAGACAATGCTGAACAACTGACTACGCTTGAAAGTGATATCGGATTTCCCATGATCATCAAGATCCCTGACGGGTCTTTTTCCAAGGGAGTGTATAAGGTTGAATCGCAGGAGGAACTCCACAGGGTCACGGAAGAACTTTTTAAAAAAACCGCACTTCTTCTGGCCCAGGAATACTTCTACACGGATTTTGACTGGAGAATTGGTGTCCTGAACGACCGTCCCCTCTTTGCCTGTAAGTACTACATGACGAAAGGTCACTGGCAGATTTACAATCATGGCAATACGAACACGAAAGCGGAGTCAGGGGATTCGGAAACATTCCCCCTGTCAAAAGTTCCGAAGCATGTGATCAATGCGGCGATCAAGGTTTCTCATCAGGTCGGAAACTCACTTTACGGAGTGGACCTGAAAGAAAAAAATGGCAAGGCCTACGTGATTGAGATTAACGATAATCCGAACATCGACTCCAACATCGAGGACGCGATCGCCGGAATGGATCTCTATCACAACATCATCCATGAATTCGTCCGCCGGATTGAGGAGAAGCAATGAAAAAGGTTCTGGTATTTGGCGGCACCCACGGCAATGAATTCACCGGCATCTGGCTGGTGAAAAAATATGGTGAGTTCTTCAAAAAGAAGTACCCGCAGCTCGAGGTCGAATTCATTATCAGTAATCCCGAGGCCTACAAGATCAACAAGCGCTTCAAGGACGAAGACCTCAACCGTGCCTTTCAGTTTTTGAACGAAAACCGCCCTGATTCCTATGAACATAAGCGCGCCAGAGAAATCCGGGAGAAGATTCTTGCCCAGGATTGCTTCGTGATTGATCT
>JAYVHR010000190.1:0-2288 GCA_043771075.1 Bacteriovoracaceae bacterium | reverse complement strand
TTTCATTTCCCATGCACTTCGGGACGTTTCAGCTGACGGATGAGGGAATTGCTGAACCGGTGGACGATCTTAAGAAAGCACTGGGAGAGGTGAGAAATTTCCGGATTCTTGATCAGGGTGAAGGTTTCGCATTTTAACCACGTAGAGTATGAAAGAATCTTCATAACTTAGATTTTAACTTGAGTGTAATTACAGCGACTTAATCATCTTTAGATTGAATGGGAAAAAACTGCAGCGCGTTCTAAGTTTTGTAAAGAAATCCTATACTAAGAGGTATGAATGTTAAGCACTTTCTAACAATTCTATTTTTTCTATTTATGTCCAAACTCTGGGCAAAAGACGTTATTTATTACGAAGTCAAAAAGGGCGACACTCTAAGCGGCATCATTTATCGACTTAATTTAGGACCGATCTACGGAAAAAGTGGTCTCCAAAAGCTTTCTTCCAAAATCAATCGCCTGCCTTTAAGCGGAGATAAAATCAAAGAGGGGGATGTTCTTCAATTTCCTGCACCGGAGTCGAAAGAATCTATCGCCGAAGAAAAAAGAAGTCTCGCGTCTGAGGATTCGGCCAACGATCAGTATTACCGGCTCATTCTTTCTCCTCAAATTTCCCGGTTAAGCTTCGATTCTGATTCGAGCGATATTTATCAACGAAGCCGGCTGAAAACTTTCACGAAACCTGTCCCCGCAGTGAACCTCGGATACGAACTTCACTGGGATGAAAAATTAAAATTTCTGGTCTTCGCCCAGTTCTCCCGGGTTTCTCTCTACACCGACGACGTCATCACCTACAAAAAGAAAAGTTTCTCGCGCACAAATTTGGGAATGGGAGTCGGTTACAAGCGGGCCCGCTCCAGTACCGAGCTACGGGCGGGATTCTTCGACGAAGTCTTCTTCCGATTTTCTTCTCCGACGCTTGTTGCGATGGACGTTGTAAGTCTTCCGGAGGTTGAGCTTCTCCATTTCCAAACTATCGCAGAAAGAAAAAAAATGAATCTTCAACTCGGAGTCAGCTCTAAAATTATTCTCCCGGCAGAAACCCAGCGGTACCGCGGACGGACTGGATACGGCGCAGGCATCCAGCTATCTGTCGGAAAGAATCTCCAGCGGTTAAAGATTTTTTACAACATGTCTCAAGCGAATGCGAGGGCGAACCAAACGACGACGTCAGAGTTCGGTCTTGGATATTTGATTGAGGGGGATTTCTATGACTAGTCGAAATGTCCTCGCACTCACGATGATTTTTCTTTTCGGTTGCAACGGACAGAATGCGACGAAGGTAGATATCAATATCAAAAAACCCAGACCCCTGGAAACTCGCCTCGATTCTGTAGAAGTAATTAATGACCGCATCGTCATCCGGGGACAGGGATTCTCTACGATCTCTAAAGTAGAACTAAACGGAACAGGGACTTCCGGTAATTTTAAAGTTGAGAGTGTCACCGCCACTCAGATCGTCGCTTATGCTTCGTCCGCCGCCCGGATCGCTGTGGGTGCGAGTTTAAATCTCCTGATTGGAAATGCAGAGGCTCAATCGACTTATCAGATATCCTTCGACCTCGATGACCAAAGTGTTACGTCTCAAAAAATTCATCACATGAGCGCCACTAGCGGTCAGGTGCTGCGGTTCAACGGTACAAATTGGGTACCGGGCTCGCTGCCGGCGAGTCAGTTGTTTCTGGGAGCATTCGATGCTGACAATAACGTACCCGATCTCACTGCGCCTTCGAATACTCCGGGTGATTACTATATTGTTTCGAATGCCGGAAACTTTGGGGGAACGAACTATGACGTTGGCGACTGGATTATATCTGACGGCAGTAACTGGCAAAAAATCGCTAACCCGCAACCGATGGTTCACAGTTTCCAGGGAAGAATAGGAGCTGTCACTCTTGTTCCGGGGGATTATGTTTCACTTAAAAATCCAGTCACCCAGAAATTACCAGGCTCATCGCTCGGAGACCTTGCGGATATTAACCTCACTGGATTGACTGCTAATAAAATTCTTAAATACGATGGGACTCAGTGGGTAGTCACCGATGATATATCTGGTGGCGGGCCAGGCTCCGTGGGGACTGCAGACCTACAGAATAATTCGGTCACTTATCCGAAACTAAATCTCGCCGATGGAGTTGTCCCTACTGCTAAGGTTACAGGCCTGGACACTTCGCTCACAAATCTGGGAACATCGGTAGCGACTAAAATAACCCGCACCGATCTTACGGCAATTTCTCCTTTGTCATACAACAATGGTACTGGTGCCTTTGGCATCTCAGCTGCAACGAC
>JAYVHR010000189.1:0-6037 GCA_043771075.1 Bacteriovoracaceae bacterium | reverse complement strand
ATCATGACCGACAAGGAAACGGCCCACAAAGTTTACATTGAGCCACTGACAGTCGAGTTCCTCCTGAAAATTATTCACAAAGAAAAGCCTGACGGACTTCTTCCTACTCTTGGCGGACAGACTGCTCTTAACCTCGCAGTGAAACTCGAGGAAGGTGGACATCTTCGCCGTCTCGGTGTGAAACTTCTGGGCTGTAATGTTGAAACCATCCAGAAAGCTGAAGACCGGAAACTATTTAAAGAACTCATGATTGAGATTGGCGAACCCGTTCCGGATAGTAAGATCATCACTAATATCGAAGAAGCGCTGGAATTCACCGGACGAATTGGTTATCCGGTCATCATTCGTCCTGCCTTCACACTCGGCGGAACCGGCGGAGGGATTGCTCTCAATGAAGAGCAGCTTATTGCGACGGTAAATTCTGGAGTATCCGCGTCGCCAATTGGTCAGTGTCTCTTAGAGAGATCTATCGCCGGCTTCAAGGAAATTGAATACGAAGTCATCCGCGATTCGAACGATAATTGTATCATTGTCTGCAATATGGAAAATATCGATCCGGTGGGCGTCCATACCGGTGATTCGATTGTCGTGGCACCTTCGCAGACGCTTTCAGATAAAGAATATCAAATGCTGAGAACTTCAGCGCTGAAGATCATCCGCTCGCTTAAGATTGAAGGCGGTTGTAACGTTCAATACGCGCTCGATGCACATTCATTCCAGTATTATGTGATCGAAGTGAACCCTCGTGTCTCCCGCTCATCAGCACTGGCTTCAAAAGCAACCGGGTACCCGATTGCAAAAATTGCAGCAAAAATTGCCCTGGGTCTGACTCTCGATGAAATCCTGAATCCGATCACGAAAAAAACTTACGCATGTTTTGAACCGGCACTCGATTATGTCGTCTCTAAAATCCCACGCTGGCCGTTTGATAAATTCATTACTGCCAACCGTCGCCTGGGAACACAGATGAAAGCGACGGGCGAAGTCATGGCCCTCGGAAGGACGATTGAAGAATCACTTCTCAAGGCCGTTCGCTCTCTGGAAGTCGGGCTTTACCATCTCGAGCTTCCTTCCCTCAAAGGAAAATCACGCGAAGAAATGATCGCGAAAATAATGAAGCAGGATGATGAGAGACTTTTTGCCATTGCTGAGGCGATGAGAAATGGCGTGACCGAAAAAGAAATTAATGATCTTACGGCGATCGATTTTTTCTTTCTCGCGAAAATCAGAAACATCATCCGCATGGAAAAACTCATCACGGAAAAAGGCCTGGATGCCGAGACAATACTCAATGCGAAGAAACTTGGTTTCTCAGACATATATCTGGCCCGCGAATTAAAGATCGTGGAAAAAGATTTTTATGAATGGAGAAAAAAGAACGGTATCACTCCTGTCTATAAAATGGTGGATACCTGCGCCGGTGAATTTGAATCTACGACTCCCTACTATTACTCCACTTACGGCAGACAGGATGAAGTCCTGGAATCGACGAAGAAAAAAGTTATCGTCCTTGGTTCAGGTCCCATCCGCATCGGTCAGGGTATTGAATTCGATTACGCCACGGTTCACGCTATCGATGCCATCCGCTCGATGGGTCTGGAAGCGATCGTTATCAATAACAACCCGGAAACTGTTTCTACTGACTTCAATATTTCGGACAGACTTTATTTTGAACCCCTCACGGTAGAAGACGTCTTCAATGTGGTTGAGAGAGAAAAACCAGTCGGCGTCATCGTCCAGTTCGGTGGTCAGACGGCCATCAATCTCGCTGAAGGTCTCGCTGAGCGCGGAGTAAAAATTCTCGGCACATCAGTGGATGACATTGACCGCGCGGAAGATCGCCGCCGTTTTGAGGAGCTCATGACCAGCCTGAAGATTGCTCAGCCACTCGGCTGTACTGTGATTTCAGTTAATGAGGCGGTTGAGAAATCTGCACACCTTGGTTTCCCGGTCATGGTCCGCCCTTCGTATGTTCTCGGCGGCCGCGCCATGGAAATCGTCTACAACGAAACTGAACTCATGGATTACATGAGACGCGCGGTTCAGGTGAATCCTCAGCATCCGGTTCTTATCGACCGCTACATGATCGGAAGAGAAATGGAAGTCGATGCCATCTCGGATGGTGAAACGGTCTTCATTCCCGGAATAATGGAACACATTGAGAAGGCCGGAGTTCACTCCGGAGACTCCATCGCTGTTTATCCTCCTCAGTCGGTCTCAAAAGAGATTCTGGATAAGCTGGTGGAAGTCACCCTCACTATTACCCGCGCACTCAACGTGAAGGGTCTCATCAACCTTCAGTTTGTGATTTATCGCGGAGAGGTATTCGTGATCGAAGTGAATCCGAGAGCTTCAAGAACTGTTCCTTTCCTCTCAAAAGTAACAAATGTCCCGATGGCGAAAATTGCCACGAAAGCGATCATGGGTGAATCACTCCTGTCGCAAGGTTATTTCCACGGCGCCCTCGAACCTAAAGATCAGGTGGCCGTGAAAGTTCCGGTCTTCTCCTTTGCCAAGCTCTCCGATGTGGAAATTGCGCTGGGGCCGGAGATGAAATCAACCGGCGAAGTCATGGGGAGAGATAAAGTTTTTGAGAAGGCCCTGCACAAAGCTTTTGTCGCTGCTGGCGTCATCATTCCAGATTCAGGAACGATTCTTGCGACCATCAGTGATCAGGACAAAGAAGAGGCTTTGGCACTTTTTAAGAGATTCTATCAGGTCGGCTTTGACTTCATCGCCACTGAAGGAACAGCTCTCATGCTTAAGAATGCGGGGATTCCGGTAAGAACAGTAGACAGAATCGGACAATCGTCCAATGATTTATTAAGAGAAATTAAATCCGGAAAAGTCGCCCTGATTGTGAACACCATTTCGAAAGGCAAGAATGTCGAATCGGATGGATTCAAAATGAGAAGGGTTGCCGTTGAAAGAGGACTTCTTTGTCTGACTTCACTGGATACAACCGAGGCCCTGCTCAAGACGATTGAGAGGAACTCATACACCATGGAACCTCTGTCATGATCCCAGAAGAGAAAATTGTCGTCGCAATCGATACTACTGACAAAGAACAGATTGTGCGCACTTTCTCTGCCCTCAAAGGGCATAAGGTCTGGATCAAGATCGGCATGGAAGCCTATTATTGCTTCGGTTCCAAGATTATTTTAGATGCTAAGAAAGTAGGGTTCCGGGTTTTTCTTGATTTGAAACTTCACGATATCCCGACGACGGTTGAGAATTCCCTGAAAGTTCTCACTAAGCTTCCCATCGACATGATTAACATTCATGCCGCCGGAGGAAGTGAAATGATGAAAAGAGCGGCCGACGTTGTGAAGGCCATGCCGACGAGACCTCTTCTCATCGCCGTGACTCAGCTCACCAGTACGTCTCAGGAACAAATGAATAAAGAACAAAGAATTGAAGGCGATCTTCTCGAAAGTGTTGCTCACTACGCATCCCTGGCCAAAGATGCAGGATGCGACGGTGTTGTCTGTTCTCCCTTTGAAGTTCAGACTATCAAACTTATCTGCGGCCCCCGTTTTATCTGTGTCACTCCGGGGATTCGTCCCGTGGGAGTTGCAACGAATGATCAGGCCCGCGTGATGTCTCCCATGGATGCGTTCCGGAAAGGAAGCGATCTCATGGTAATCGGACGACCCATCACTCAGGCGCCGAGTCCGCTTCTCGCACTTCTTAACATCATAAAAGGTAGTGAATGATTGATCGAGAAATAGCGCGCACTCTTCTCAAAGAAAAAGCTGTATTCCTCAGACCTCACGACCCCTTTACCTGGACTTCAGGAATCAAATCTCCGGTATATTGTGATAACCGGCTTCTTATTTCCACCGTCGCTCCCCGGGAAATGATTGTTGATGCCTTCTGCGCTGAAATCAAAAAACTCAACGTCGACATAATTTCGGGAACAGCTACGGCCGGAATACCCTGGGCAGCTTTTGTAGCGCAGAAACTGAATCTTCCCATGGTCTACGTTCGTAGTTCCTCCAAGGATCACGGACGCCAGAATGCCATCGAAGGTAAGGCCACACGTGGGATGAAGACAGTCTTAATGGAAGATCTTATCTCAACGGGCAAAAGCTCCATTGCTGCTGCGGTAAAACTCCAGGAGGAAGGTGTGGAAGTTGCTAAAATCTTCTCGATTTTTACTTATGGGTTCGCGGAAGCTTCTAAGGTGTTCTCTGAAGCAGGGTTTTCCTGTCAGTCACTGACAAATTTTGATATCCTTGCCCAGGTCGCTTTTGATGATCATCAGCTGGATAAGGCGACATTAGATCAGGTTCTCAGCTGGCGAAAGAGTGTTACCTTCCCATGAAAGATCTCTCCTATAAAAATAAAAAACTGGTCTTCGCGAAGACCGATGTATCGTCAGTCGCACGGAAATATAAAACTCCGTTCTTCCTCTATTCAGAAGAAATCCTGACCCGGAATTATGAAACTTTCAGCGAAGGTGCTAAGGCCGCAGGACTTATCAAGCCACTCGTCTGCTTTGCCATGAAATCCAATCCAAACCGTGAACTCGTAAAGATTCTCGCGAAACTTGGTTCTGGTGCCGACATTGTTTCTGCCGGAGAATTGAAACGCGCCCTGGAAGCTGGCATTCCCGCTAAAAAGATTGTTTTCTCCGGTGTCGGTAAGACTGCCGAGGAAATTGAATTTGCGCTGAAAAAAGATATTTACTCATTTAACGTCGAGTCGATTGAAGAACTCGATCTCATTAATAAACTCGCCCGGAAACAAAAGAAGAAAGCGAGAATCTGCTTTCGCCTGAATCCGGTAGTTAAACCAAAGACTCACAAATTCATCTCAACCGGAAATAAAACTCACAAGTTCGGCATACTCGAAAAAGATGTTCTCGATTCTTTGAAAAACAAATCTCTCTGGACCAACAGTCGTCTGGTGGGTCTTTCCATTCATATTGGTTCTCAGCTTCTTGATCTCCGCGCTACCGCCCAGGCGATCAAACGCCTTTCAGAGATCGCTCTCAAAACCAATATCCCTCTCGAGTTTCTGGATGTGGGTGGAGGGCTTGGTGTCGATTACCATCCCGATGAATCTAAGAATCTCCCGCAGATTTCTGAATATATGAATCTGGTCGCTAAGCATCTGAATCAGCATTTTTATTCTAAAACTGATCTTCGTCCGCGCGTGGTATTTGAACCTGGTCGCAGGATTGTGGCGAAGGCCGGAATTTTTGTCATGAGTGTTCTCCGGAATAAAGTTTCTGAGAACAATCATTTTCTCATCGTCGACGGTGGGATGAACGATTTCATGCGTCCCGCGATTTACGGCGCCTATCATGGACTTCATCCGGTAAAAGAAGCGAAGAATGAAGTTCGCTGTCACGTAGTGGGACCGATCTGCGAAACGACAGATTGCTTTGCCTCAGACCGCCCCCTTCCTAAATTGAAGTCAGGTGACCACCTGGTACTCGCTGATACCGGTGCTTATGGTTACAGCATGGGTTCAAATTACAATCTTCGCGGTCGTCCGCTGGAATTATTGGTGAAGAAGAATAAAGAATTGAAAGTGGTGAATAAGCCGCAATCTTATGAAGAACTTCTCTAAAACTTGGCAAAGTCGAAGAACGATTCTGGAAGATTAAATGATAGTCCGAAGGAAAGAGTGTCGTAATTTCCGATGCTCGATACCTGATGCCGCGTGAAATCCAGGAAAGTGACTACTCCACCAATTCTTTTATGTAGTCCAAGACCGAAGAGAAATCCATTTTTACTGACATCATTCTGAACATCGTACAATTGCTCAATCGCCCTGCGGTTTGTAGCATCAGAAGCATTCACAGACTGATTCATGGTGTATCTGCCAATACCCGCACGGAGGTAGAAAGCATTGAAGCTTAATCTGAAAGCTGCACCGACGCCACTTGCACCAGACTTCAAATCGTAGGACTCGCCTTCATGCTTAATTTTTCCTGACGTATCTAATTTCTGATAAAATCCTTCGACCCCGACAAACTCTTTTCCAAATCCAAAAAATCCTCCGTAAGTAGGACCTTTTTGATTCA
>JAYVHR010000188.1:0-2421 GCA_043771075.1 Bacteriovoracaceae bacterium | reverse complement strand
ACTCAAGAAAGTTGGGAAAGACGTCGATAAGACTGTGAGCAGAATATTGTGCTCTTTATTGGAGGTACGTTTATGGGTGATAAGAATAAGAAGAAGCTAACGAAGAAGGAAATGAAAGCGCAGAACCACGCTAAGCTCATGTCGAACAAAGGACATGGTCTAGGCACACCAGCTTCTGGTGGTAATGTGGTGGACATCAATGCATTCCGCGACGAGAAGAATAAAAAAGCCGCTTAAACTGAAGGGGAGTCTACGGACTCCCCTTTTTTTTCAAAAAATTCACCCATCCTTAAGTTCACCACTCCTGTGGCGTCACATAGAATTTCCCTGGATGAATGTCTCACCATCGAGATGAAACGTTCTCACTGACAACTCTGATCCTGAAAAAACGATTTCATTAAAGCTGTTTTGTTCCGTACGTGTCCGGGAAGAAATGGAAGTTCCTCCGGCAACTGCGATTGTCTCAGGATAATCGGAGAAGGGAATAATCTTGCTTTGGTGCTCGTGACCCCAGAGTAAAAGTTGTGCTCCTGATTTCATGATGCGCTCAAGTTCATTGGAAAGGTGAGCAGGGGTAAGAGGATGATGAGCGGCGACGATCTTTAATTTATCGCCAGCGCTTTTTAGCCTCGACTCAATTTGAGAAAGTTCATGCTGATGGATGAGTTCTTTTTTGACTGAAAATTTATTTGTCGTCCTGAGTCCGCAGACCAGAACTTTTTCATCTTCATAGAAAGCCGGTGACCAGGGAGAAAGATATTTATTGAAGCGGTAGTAAGGACGGATCAACCTCTCGGCCAGATGAAAAAGGGGAATGTCATGATTTCCCGGAATGATGAAAACAGGAACTTCCAATGTTTCAAGAAAATCCCGGGCCAGCAGGAATTCTTTTTTCCTCGCCCTTTGAGTCAGATCACCGGTCATGATGACCATATGGAGTGAACGATGATGATCACGCAGATAAGTCCTGAGCCCACCCAGAGCAGGGGGATGGATTCTCCCGAAATGAAGATCGGACAAATGCAGGATACGAAGTGGATTCATAAAGATCATCCGGTCGTGTTTCTCGTTATCAACCCACACTCGCGAATGGGTAAGAGTGTGCGTGATGAAATCATCTCAACACTCAAAGAGAAAGGCGCGGTGGTTATTTTACCGGAAGCGCACGAAGAAGAAATGGACGCCAATGATTTGATTCTGAAGCACGCAGAAAAAACTGATTTGATCTGTGTGGCCGGAGGCGATGGTTCAGTGAATCACATTCTTCCTTCTCTCCTGAGAATTCACAAGCCTGTCATGGTCATTCCGTGCGGAACAGCGAATAACCTCGCGCGGACTTATAGTATTCCACTCAAGCCATCCGAGGCAGTGCTGGCGGGGCTTCAGGGTGAATGTCGCCTTATCGATGTTGGTATGATTAATGATATTCCCTTCTTAAATGTGGCCGGTCTTGGCCTTAGTACCGAAGTAAATCTTCACGTGAACAAGAACCTCAAAAGATTTTTTGGTGCTTCAGCATTTGTGATGACCGCACTTTCCATGGTCTTCCGGATGAAACCTTTCCGTGCCGTTGTGACTGTCGACGGAGGCCGTCCTATCTTCACCCGCTCGTGGCAAATCTCGATCTGTAATGGCCGTCACTATGGCAGCGGGCTCACAGTGAAAGATGATGCGACTCTCGAGGATTGCAAAATTCACTTACTTTCCACGGAAGTGGCGAGATGGTGGCACAGTCTCAAGCTCATTCATTGTTTCTTCAAAGGAACCTTCAGTAAGGAAGATCAGGTGATGCTCATTGACGGGAAATCCATTACCATAGAAACAAGAAGAAGATTCTGGGTGGATGTTGACGGCGATATAAAAACCGCGACACCTGTCACCGTTTCAGTTCTTCCAAGAACATTAAAGCTCTTGGTACCGAGAGAATCTTAAAAATGAAAGTGATGGATAATTATCTTACGATCGGCACACCTTCCGGGACGATGTCTGTTTTTACCGCTGCTCCCGAGGGAAAGAAGTGTCCTGTCGTCATTGTAATTCAGGAAATTTTCGGAGTGAACAGTCATATTAAAGATGTCTGCCGGAGGCTCGCCAAAGAAGGTTTTCTGGCGATGGCTCCTGAGATTTTTCATCGCGAAGGAAATCATGTCACCGCCGGATATACAGAAAAGGAGGCCATCATGCCTCTCTTCAGAAACGTGACGAATGACAATCTGATTTCCGACATCCGTGATGTCATCAACTTTCTACCGGAACTGGCGTGTGCTGATACCAGTAAGATCTTTACTCTGGGATTCTGCGTGGGTGGTTTTGCGTCCGTTCTGGCGGCGACTGAACTTCCCATCAATGGGGCAGTTTCCTTTTACGGAGGTGGCGTAGTGAAGCCCCGGGACGGCCTGAAGCTCAAACCCTACATCGATA
>JAYVHR010000187.1:0-4983 GCA_043771075.1 Bacteriovoracaceae bacterium | reverse complement strand
AGAGCTGCTGCCGATGTGGCCGCGGTTGCCGGAAGAGCGCTCACTGCTGCTGAAAGAAATGCTATCCGCGCATTCAATGCGCTTACAAATAATCCATTGAGTGATGCTATAGCCAGAGGGGCCCGCGGTGAGGCGAGAACTGTTGCAGGTCGTGCAGCAGCTGCTTTCACTCTTAGGCCCGCGGCACTTTATCTCGACGCCCTCGAGAGAGCGACTGCCCTTGGGTTCCGGTCTGTTGACGGAGCTCTGGCGAGAACGGTTGGCGGAACTGCAGATGCCGCAGAAATCGCACGGGTTGCCAATGCTTCGAGACCTGATGGTCTTGCGGAAGTCAGAGCTGCTGTCCCTCCGGAAGGTGCAGATGTTGTCACTCTCAATCGCACCCAGGTGGATGAACTCGCCGGTCCTGCCGAGCGAAATGTTGCTCCAAGAGTTGTTGATGGCGCTGATGACATTGATGTGCCGGACGCTCCGATAAGTTTAGCAGATAATGTTGACGATGTTCCGACACCATCTCCATCGCGCACTCCGGCCAATGACAATGGCGGCCTCGTCGTTTCTTCTCCGGAACCAGTTGCGCCACTGAGACCCCAAGTGACCGGTGGAGGAAATGTTGTTTCCGTCACTGATAATACAATCGCTATTACCCGTACGGGCGGAAGTCCGAGCACATTGACAGCGGCGAATGTGAACAGAGTTGCTCCCGTTGCAGAAATCCGTCCTGTCATTCGTGGCGGAACTCTCACTGATGAATCGATTCAGGGTCTCCGCAATGCCGGACTCAATGTTGATGAACTCGTGAATCCTTATCCGATCCGCGGTACTACTCCGGATGAACTCCGTCTTTCCGGAGCTCAACGGATACGGGAAGCAGAATTCACAAGAACTGATCTTCAGGGACGGTTCACGCAATGGCGCGAGGCCGGAACTTACGACGATATCATGAGCACGATTGGTCGCCTCGGCACGGAACAGGAAAAGCGCCGCTACCTCGCAATTCTTCTCAACTCTCCCCAAGCAGAAGTAAGAGCAACACTCAATCGCCTCCGGAGTTTCGGAAGTCTGGATGAAGCGGGGAAAACCACATACTTCGGAGAACTTGATACTCGTGTTGCGGGGATTGATTCCAACATCACACGCGTCGAAGCGTTACCCGTGGGCATCGAAAGATCCGAACAACTGGCATCACTCGCCCGTCAGAGAAGTGCTCTCCTTCAGGAAAGAACTCTACTCATGGCCGGCGATGATCTTGAGATTACCAATATTTTTTCGGCCCGGGCCAGTAACGCAAATATCGCTGATCAGGGACGCATTCCTCACAGCCTGGACGATTCTTTTTCGGTCGATCTCCGGGTAAAACGAAACACGTCTGCGTGCCGGGGAAGTTACGCCGGAGCAGGAAGTGCAGCGTCTCAGCTTGCTGGTGGATTCCTTACCTTCTGCCGCGACACCGGCTACCTTGACCGTGGAGGACTTCAGAGAAGTCTCGCCGCTCCCGGGGACAGAACCCGTGCAGGAAGGTCTACCAACGGTTACGAAAGATTTAACCGCTTTGAACTTCAGTCAGGTGATCAGATTACACTCGGGCTCAATGGACCTGTGACTTATACAGACGCCGCTCAACTCGGAACAGGTGGACTCGGTGGAGGCATTGAACTCTTTGCTTCACGCTCACCCGTAAATCCTATTTCTCTTGATCGCCTTCGCGGCTCTGTCAGGGTTCCTTCGTGTAACCGCGCAGACTGTGGCCGGATTTTTGCCATCAGAGAACAATTGAATCCGAGAAACCTGGCCAATCAAAGTGATGTCGGAAGATATCTCGATGACACCGGCAGAAGAACAAACACCTTAATCACAGAATTAAATCCGCGGATGGATGAATATGTCCGCTCACTCACAGCGAATCCAGATCCCAACCTCACTCGTTTCCGGGAAGAGTTCTCTGACGTCAACTCGGCGCTTGGATTACGCCGGGAAATAGAATTAAAACGAGTTACTCCTGTCGGAGGACTTGATGCCGAAACTATTGCTCTCAGAGATTTCACCCGTCAGGCAGAAACTCTCGGAGACGGCGTTGCCGCGCGAATTCGGGCACAAAACATTACCGATCCGGCAGAAATTCAGCGACTTTTCCGCGAGGCCATCGACGCGAGTCCACTCGCCAGAAGCCACGCAGATAATATTCGTTTCATCGAAGAGGGCCAGGCGAGGCTCCGTGCGGGAAATCTCTCACCAGCAGACCGCACCGAACTTCTCTACCAACTTTCCATCCGCGCTGGTCAGGAAGAAGATATCGCACTCGCTTTCAAGACTCTCGACTACAAAGCGGGATCTGCTGCCAAAAGTGTGGCCGGTACTGATGCTGCCAGCGGAGTTTCCGGTTATATTAGAGGCCTTCAGCAAAATGGTCTTGCCGCCACACCTTCAGGGTTAAGTTCAATCACACCAGAATTAAGAAGAGCAGCAGGGCTCGGAGATATTCAGAGAGTAGAAGAAGCAGCAACTGTTTTAGGACGCCCACTCACACGTGCGCAGCAGGATGCGGTTCTTCGAGCGCATGATGTAGGCGCGGGAACCGGCCGAGGTTACTTCACCTACACGGTTGAAGAAATTCAAAGGAAACGTGACATTCTCATAGAGGCAGGATTCTCTCTTTCAGAAAGAGGGCTTCTCATCAGACAAGGAATCACCGGTTCCCTTCCGGGTGTTGCGGCCGCGAGATCTGCTGCCGATACCTTCAGTGATGCCCGCTCTCTTGTTATACGTGGTCGTGAAAGTAGAAGTGCAGTCTCGAATATTGCTCCCGGTGAAGTCAGAGACGCAAGACTGGCCACAATGAGGACTCAGTTCCGCGAAGCCGCTGATGGATATGCAGTGGAAGGGGCCCGCACAAGCTCACCACAATTCATCGGAGAGGCGTGGCGTCTTTACTCAAAAGCGGGTGACACGGGTTCGGCCGTCCGAATGATGGAAGAAGGAGTGGCACGGTTTGGGATGAATCGCCCTGCTATTCTTCAGGGTGTTGATAATGAAATCGCGAGGCTCACGAGAGAAATCGGCACCTCCCAGAATACAGCACTGCTTATTGAACGGAACACATTACGAGATGCCCGGGCGCGCTTTGCCGGAACGACTCCGCAGGTCGCACCGACACCAAGACCACAACCAGCTGTAGCAGAAGTAAGAACGCCTGCTCCGCAAACTGTTGTCGCCAGGGCACCAGCAACACTCACGACCAGAATCACCGACGACCTCCATGAAGTCTGGAGACAAAATTTCATCACCACGAACGGCGCAGACGCCACACGGTTCAAACCGGTACCGGATACTGTTTTAAGAGCAGGAGAAACTCCTCAAGCGGCACTGGTCCGCCTTGAGGGGGAAGGTGTTACTGGACTTTCATTACAGGACGGAAAACTCACACAGAATATTAACCAGCCAGCAGGTTCGATTATACCGGCGCTCAATGCCCGTCTTAATGGAAACCTCGCTGGAGAATATGCAACTCTCGTGGGCAATGGATCGTTCCGCACACCTCAGGAACTGGAAAGAGCAACGAGTGAAGTCCACAACATCTGGATGAGAAACAACGAATGGCAAAGAGAAACGAACCCGGGTCTTTTCAGACCTTATAATGAACTAACTGCCGAAGAAAAAATAAAAGACCTCGATGTTCTTCAACAGGCACTGAGAATCCGCGACCCACAGCTTGCAACAACTCCGGCCATGCGCGATTTCAGGCAGGGTTTAGAACGTCAGGTAAGAGTCGAGCGCGAGATGAGCAGACCAGTCACAGAATTTACTCCGCGGGCCGCTCAGGATGCTGCCAATGAATACCGTCTGGGAACGAATGGAAAACCACGAAGCTCCCGCAGAGCAAGTGAGCTCTACTACCGCGCAACTGATGATCTGGTGAGACGTGAAGTTCAAAGAACTCGCGGATTCAGTAGCGGCGAATCCCGATTTATGGATGACCGAAATTTCAGTAATGCGCTCGATGAAAGCTTAAGGTCAGACGGAAGTGTCGCAATCAGAGCTCTGGATGATGTTTATGCAGCAGGAAGCACAAGAGGTATTAACGCCTTTCTTGCGGAAAACTTCCAGCGCTTCAACACCAGAAATCCTTCTCCGGAAGCACGCGCCAATATCAGAAGATTAATTGACCGAGTGAAAGAAATTCAAAGATCAGACAATCCACTTTATGGTCCTCAGGAGCAATATCTCCGTTCCTGGTCCAGTGCCAACGCCGAGTGAATCGCGCTACCAGTTATGGGGTTTGTAAAATTCCATCATCTTCTCATGAGCAGAACCTGATTTTGGTTTCCACTGGTACCCAAACTTGCAGCGTGCGGGAAGCGAAATAAGAATTGAATCCGTGCGACCATTGGACTTGAGACCAAAATGAGTGCCACGGTCATGCAGAAGATTAAATTCCACATATCGGCCATGACGATAAAGCATGAACTCCTCATCTTCCGGGGTCCAGTTTTCCTTCATGCGTTTTTCAACGATCGGAAAATAACTTTCCATGAAGTGTGAAGCGAGATCCGTCACCATCTTAAAATCTTTATCCAGCTCACCGCTATTGAAGTGATCAAAGAAAATTCCGCCGATGCCTCTCATCTCAATTCCCCGATGATGATTATTAAAATACTCGTCACAGGTTTTCTTCATCTCATCGAAATTTTTGTAAGGAGCACATGCTTTTTTCCAGACTCCGTGGAAATAAGAAAAATCATCTTCATGCGGATAATAAGGTGTGAGATCTGCCCCGCCGCCGAACCAGAATTTATCACCCTGATGGATCATGCGGAAATTCGCGTGCACTGTCGGGATGCGGGGGTTTCTCGGATGAATAATAAGAGAAATTCCGGCGGCCCAGAGTTCATCACCACTTCCCTTCAGGTTCTGGGCAAATTTCGGATCAATTTTTCCGAAAACGAGAGATGTATTCACACCGGCATTCTCGAAAAGTTCACCGGT
>JAYVHR010000186.1:0-6232 GCA_043771075.1 Bacteriovoracaceae bacterium | reverse complement strand
AAGCAACTTCGCCTTTCTTACGATGATTTTAAACTTCATCCACAGACACATTCAAAAATTCAGTTTCCCGGTCTCTCTTTAAAATTTTCCAATGACTTTGAACTCCTGGAGAGTGAGGTCCATTCAAAATTTCCGCACGAAATAGATAATTTCATCAAACTGGTTCAGATCGTTCGTGATTTCAATGAACTCGACTTAACTCTTGGTTATCGTTCTTCGCGCGAAACATTGAAGCAAATCCTCAAAGATGAGTTGCTGATTGAAATGATTCTCTGTCCTCTCCTGATCTACGGATCGGCGTGGGAAGAAGATATGGACTTCGCCCAGTTCGTGATCATGTTTAAGTCACTCTACTTCGAAGGCTTCGGTCGTCCGGAAGGCGGAGTCAGAACCATTATTTCTCTTCTTATGAAAAAGTTTGAGGACGCCGGCGGACAAATCCGTTTCCGCACCCCCGTGTCTGAAATCAAAACTAATGATAAAGGCGAAGCATTTGGAGTTGTCGCTAATAATGAAGAGCTTCTCGCCCCAGTGATTCTTTCAAGTATCGGCTATCCGGAAACAGTGAAACTCACTAAAAAGTTTCCCTCAGATAAAGTTCCGCGCACCGGAGCAATGACATTTCTTGAGAGCATCTTTGTTTACGACAAAAAGATTCCGCTGAGTCTGAATGATTCAACGATTGTTTTCTATAATGCCTCAGAAAAATATTCTTATCGTCCGGCCGTGAATTATTTTGATTCCGGATCAGCTGTGGTTTGCTTTCCTGACAATTATGAAACTCACAACACATCAGGCGAGGGAACTGTCAGAGTCACTTATATGGCGAATTACGATCAGTGGAAAAATCTTCCGCGCGAAGAATACGACATGAAGAAAGAAACAGTCGGAAACTCAGCAATTGATCTCGTCAATAAACTGGTTCCGGGTTTTCACGGAAAGCTTTTATTTAAAGATATTTTCTCACCGTTAACGATAGAAAAATATACCTGGCACATGAACGGAACTGTTTATGGTTCAGTTGATAAGACAAGAGATGGAAGAACCCCGGTGCCGAATTTATTTATCATTGGCACAGACCAGGGCTTTTTGGGAATTGTGGGATCAATCCTATCCGGCATATCGATGGCGAACATGCATGGTCTCATGAATGGAAGTGAAGCATGAAATTTAATCACGTGAGGCTTCACTCAACCGGCTTTGTGGAACCACCGCTTTATCTCACCAGTACTGAGATTGAGACAAAACTTACGCCTTTATATGAACGAGCAAAACTTCCCGAAGGAAGGCTTGAACTTCAGACGGGAATTCGCCGCCGGGGATTCTGGCCCACAGGTACCAGACCAAGTTCGATTGCCAGTGAAGCGGCAGAAAAAATCCTGAAGAATTTTCCGCGGGAAAAAATTGAGATTCTGATCCATGCCTCTGTCTGCCGCGATTTTCTTGAACCGGCGACTGCAGCTCAGGTTCACAGGAATCTCCGCCTGCCTCCAGAAACCATGATCTCTGATCTCTCCAATGCATGCCTGGGAGTGCTCTCGGCAATTCTTATGACGGGTCAGATGATTGAATCGGGTGCGATTAAAACAGCACTTATCGTTTCCGGTGAGAATGGCGGGCCACTTCTGGAAGAAACATTAAAGCACTTACTCACTGACCCACTGATGGATAGAAAGCGCATCAAACCCTTCATGGCCTCTCTTACGATTGGTTCAGCGGGTGTCGCGATTCTTCTGACTCACGAAACTCTGGCACCAAATGCTCCGAAAATTATCGGGGGAACTACTCTTACTGATTCAGAAAGTGTCGGGCTTTGCCAGGGCGATGGATCATCAAATGGTCTCATGATGGAAACGGATTCTGAGGCCCTGCTCAAGGCGGGAGTAAAACTCTCACGCGAGAACTGGGAGAAGACAAAGGCCCTTCTCGGCTGGAATGTGCCGGATAAAATCATTCCGCATCAGGTGGGAACAGCTCACCGTCTGGCATTTCTGGAAACTCTGGGTCTGCCTCTGGATCGTGATTTTGAAACATTTAAAGAATTCGGAAATACAGGTTCGGCCGCCCTTCCGCTTACTCTCATGAAGGCAGAGGCCGCCGGCTTTTTTAAAAAAGGCGATAAAGTTGCACTGCTGGGAATAGGCTCGGGTCTGACCAGCACAATGTTAGGTGTAGAATGGTAAAAAACAGAATCGCAGAAATGGGCCTACAAAAGCTCTATCCCTTTAACTCCCACTTCCTTCAGTTGAATGGTCACAATCTTCATTATGTGGATGAAGGACAAGGCCAGCCGATACTCATGCTTCACGGAAATCCGACGTGGTCATTTTATTACCGGAATCTCATCCAGACCTTTTCGCCGAAACTTCGTTGCGTGGTTCCGGATCACATGGGGTGCGGGCTTTCGGATAAGCCACAGGATTATGAATACAATCTTGAGGCTCACATCCAGAACACATACAAACTGATCCGCTTCCTTGATCTTAAAAAAATTATCCTCATCGTTCATGACTGGGGCGGGGCGATCGGTTTTGGCCTCGTGACCCGATATCCGGAGCTCTTTGACCGAATTGTGATTCTGAATACCGCCGCCTATCCGTCACGAGAAATTCCGATGCGGATTGATTTTCTTAAAGGCAGATTTGGTGAATGGTTAACCAGAAAGTTTAACCTCTTCGCATGGCCCGCGACTTTCATGACGACAACGAAGAGACTTCCGAGGAAAGTGAAGGAAGGATATCTCCTCCCTTACGATAATTACGAAAATAGAATTGCTGTAGCGAAATTCGTGCAGGATATCCCGATGGATGAGTCTCATCCTTCGTGGCACACACTAAAAGAAATCGGCGATAAACTTCCGGGCCTCAAGCATCCGAAGCTCATCCTTTGGGGTGGCAAAGATTTCTGTTTCAACCAGCACTTCTTTGAAAAATGGGTTTCTATTTACCCTGAGGCCAATGCCCGCTGGTACGCTAAGGCCGGTCACTATGTCCTGGAGGATGCTCTCGAAGAGACTTCGCAGGAAATCTGGAACTTCATCCGGTGAACATTGCTTTCAGGATCAAAGAGCAGGCGAAAATTCGTCCGGACAAGCGTGCGGTGGTTCACGAAAATTCCTTTTATACTTTTCGTGAATTTGAAGAACGTTCGAATCAGATGGCCCATTATTTTGAATCGATCGGAATCAATCGCGGGAAAAGAACTCTTCTTTTTGTAAAACCCTGTCTCGATTTTTCCGTCATCACATTTGCCCTATTCAAAGTGGGAGCTATTCCCGTCCTGATCGATCCTGGGATGGGGATGAAAAACCTTCTGTCATCCATCTCTCAGGTAAAACCTTTTGCCATGATTGCGATTGATCTCGTTCACTGGGTGAGACGAGTGAAGAGAAAAACGTTCTCTTCGGTTGAAGTGAATGTTTTTCTGGATGACCTTTTTCAGGGGATGGAAGCATTTCCGAAAGTCTATCATCCGGTTCAGGTCACCAGCGATGATCACTCCGCAATTCTTTTTACCAGCGGAGGGACCGGTACGCCCAAGGGTGTGGAGTACACTCACGGAATACTCAACGCCCAGACAGACATTCTCCAGAAACTATTTTCACTTGAACCAAAAGATGTGGATCTGCCGGGCTTTCCTTTATTCGCTCTCTTTACTCTCGCGATGGGAATGACTTCAGTGATTCCTGATATGGATCCGACAAAACCCGCTGAATGCGATCCCGCTAAGATCGTAAAAAATATTCTCACTCACCAGGTCACTTTCTGTGCCGGGTCTCCCGCGATCTGGGAAAGAGTGGGTCGCTACTGTGTAAAACACAATATCCAGCTGGGATCAGTGAAGCATGTGGTGATGTTCGGAGCGCCTGTGAGAGCGGAGATTCATCAGCTCTACCGGAAAATTCTCACCAATGGCGATACCTATACGCCCTATGGAGCGACGGAAGCATTGCCAGTCACTCTCATGAGAGGAAGTGAAGTGTTGAGAGAGACGGCGAAACTCACCGCTCGGGGCGGCGGCGTATGTATAGGCCGCGCAGTTCCGGGTGTCGAAATAAAGATTATTACTATTTCGGATATTCCCGAAACCAGACTTTCTGAAATTCCCCGTGGAAGTATCGGTGAAATCGTTGTCACCGGGCCTCCAGTTACCCCTTCATATTTTGAATTGAGTGAAGAAACTCAAAAGGCCAAGATCCGCGTAAACGGTGAGCTATGGCATCGCATGGGCGACATGGGTTATATCGATTCACAGAATCGTGTCTGGTTTTTAGGACGAAAATCTCATCGTGTGCCGTATCGGGAAGAAATTTTATATCCCATCGCCATCGAAGCAATTTTTAATCTTCATCCGGAAGTAAAAAGGTCAGCTTTGGTGCGCTTTCACGAAGCTCCCGGTCTTGTTATTGAAAGGCATGATGGCAATATGAGCATGACTCCTCAGTTCCTCGGGGAATTAAGGGAACTTGGACAAACGCATGATAAGGCGCGCTTGATTAAGGATTTCTGGCTTTCATCATCGTTCCCCGTGGATATCAGGCACAACATCAAAATCGACAGGCTGAAATTATCTGCCTGGGTCACCAAGGGTTCCATACTATGTCGAAAAAATCTGAGCAGAAGGTGGCACGCGTTCTCTACATGATCGTGTTGTCGATTGCATTTTTAGTTCTCGTGTCTCCATTCTCCATTCCTATCGTTTTTGCTGCTTCGATATCGCTGGCACTTTTTCCTCTCATGCTGAGGCTTGAGAAGAGGGGACTTTCGCGCAGGATGTCTGCAGCGATTCTGACTGTTCTGTTCACCATTCTTATTTCGATACCTATTTCTTTCTTCCTGGCGAAGGGAACTATGGCCGTCACTTCCCAGCTGGAAAAAATCAATTTCAACGAGGCCCTGAGAGATCAGGGGATGCAGGGATTTGTCTCGGATGCCAGACATGATCTTGTTCTATTTGTGCACAAGCATGCGGCACGACTTAATCTTGAGGACTTTCTCACTCCCAAGAAGGTGGATGGTTATCTCAATATGGTAACGACCTTTTTTCTGAAATTTTTCCAGAGTGTGGTCGCAAGTCTTCCGGTGGTTTTCCTGTTTCTTCTTGTGATGATTCTTTGTACTTATTCACTTCTCAAGAATGCCCATACGGTGAGGATGTTCTTCCAGAAAGTTTTCGGGTTCTCGGATGAGATCATGAATGATCTGGTGGGTGTCGCGATCCGTGATGCACGCTCAGTCTATGTTTCCAATATTGCGACCGGGGGAATTCAATCGCTCATAGTGGCGATTGCCGGAGCTGTTCTCAATGTCGGAAGTTTCTTTCTCATCTTCTTCGTCACACTCATCCTTTCCTTTATCCCCGTGGTCGGTGCTGCGCCGGTAGCCTTTGCCCTGGCGGCCCTTTCCTACTTCAAGGGCGAGACGACACACGCGATAATTCTTCTGGTCGTGGGGTGCTTCACGGGAGTGGTGGATAACATTCTCCGTCCGTGGCTTGCGACCATCGGCGAGAGTAAAATACCTCCGATGACAGCGTTTATCTGTGTTCTCGGCGGGGCCTTGTGGCTGGGGTTTCCGGGACTATTTATTGGTCTACTTATTGGGACCTTTGCTTATGACACTCTTCCGGTCTTCTGGCGTGAAATCGGCCGGGGAGATAATTCTTATGTAGAAGAAATCTCCCACGAGACTTAGACTATTCATATGCGCATTCTCGTTACAGGCGGCGGTGGGTTTCTCGGAACTCACCTCATCACAGAACTTCTGAAAAATCCCCGGTACATGGTGACGAATTTTTCCCGTCATTCCTATCTCCATCTTGAAGAGATGGGTGTTCCCACTATCAAGGGAGATCTCCGAAAGAAAGAGGACATCGACCGGGCACTCGCTCAGGGTTTTGATACGGTTTTTCATGTCGCTGCTCTGGCCGGAGTCTGGGGAGATTACGACGAATACTTTTCCATCAACGTCACCGGCACACAAAATCTGATTGAAGCGGCCAAGTCCCATGGGGTCTCGCGTTTTGTTCACACCTCATCACCGAGCGCAGTCCTGGGGCTGGGTGGACACATGGGAGTCGGCGAAGAAATTCCTTATCCCGAAGTTCATCTCAATGCTTACGGCGAAACCAAACAGAAGGCCGAAGAGATCGTTCTCGCGGCCAATGACAATAGAACATTTCTCACCTGTGCTTTAAGGCCGCATCTCATCTGGGGTCCGGGTGACCCGCATAT
>JAYVHR010000185.1:0-3721 GCA_043771075.1 Bacteriovoracaceae bacterium | reverse complement strand
GTAACCATGAATACATGGTATCGCCACATTCATTTTGATTCCCGGATCTCCATCCTGGTCAAAGGAACGAAGAGAGCCTTTGGGATCGAGAAGATATTTTTTTCCTTTCTCATCCACCCAGCTGCCGGATTTATCAATTTCAATCAGGATCACATTCACGTTCTCAATCTGCTTCAGGCACTCTTTAATGTGCTTCACTGAAACGAGAGAAACCTCATGTTCCGAACCGCCACCACCACACAATAAAAGAACATTCTTTTTATTCACGAAGTGCCTTTGGCATCATCTCCGCATTAAGTTCTGCGAAATGGTTCATCAGATCAGCGTGGGCAAGTGTTTCCGATTTCATTTCCCCATACTTCCTGACACTCACAGTGCCGTTACTCATTTCAGCATCGCCGATCACGAGCATGAATGGTATTTTTCCGGTCTGTGCCTGACGGGTCTTGAGTCCCATGGATTCATTTCGCTCATCCACGCGGGCGCGGAACCCTTTGTTCACGAGTTCGCGCTTAAGTTTCTGTGCGGCTTCAAGGTGGAGTTCATTTTTAATCGGGATAATTACGGCCTGTTCGGGAGAAAGCCAGAACGGGAATGCTCCCGCCACGTGCTCAAGGTAAACACCGATAAATCTTTCAAGGGAACCGAGTAGAGCACGATGAATAACGACCGGTCTTTCCATCTCACCATTCTGATTGGTGAACTTGAGATCAAATCTTTCCGGAAGCTGGAAATCAAGCTGGATAGTTCCCAGCTGGAAAAAGCGTCCGAGTGCATCGGCCACCTGAATATCAATTTTTGGTCCGTAGAAAGCGCCATCACCTTCGTTGATGAAATACTCTTTTCCGGAAGCATCGAGAGCGGACTTAAGAGCTGCTTCTGCCTGATCCCACACTTCATCACTTCCCACGCGTTTTTCAGGGCGGGTAGAGAAACCGATTTTAATTTTCTTGAAACCAAAATGCTCATAGCCCATGAAGAACATCTCCATGAGAGTTTTTATTTCGGCCTGAATGCCTTCTGTCTGAATGAAAATATGAGCGTCATCCTGGCAGAAAGTTCTTACGCGGGTAAGACCCGATACCACGCCTGATTTCTCATAACGGTGAAGTCTTCCGAAATCAGCGAAGCGAAGGGGAAGATCACGATAAGAATAACGGTGATGAGCGAACATGAGCATGTGGCAGGGGCAGTTCATCGGCTTAAGCGCGAACTCTCTGTCATCGATCTGCGTGAAGTACATGTTCTCATGATATTTTTCGTAGTGACCGGAAGTATGCCAGAGATCCACATCAAGAATCTGCGGAGTGATAACTTCCTGATAATCAAATTTTCTATAAATACGTCTCATGAAATCCACGAGACCATTGTAAACGAGAGCCCCCTTAGGCATGAAGAAGGGAGATGCGGGAGCGACCGGATCAAAGATAAAAAGCTCGAGCTCTTTGCCGAGTTTTCTATGATCGCGTTTCTTTGCTTCTTCAATCATCGTGAGATATTCGCGAAGCTCTTCTTTGGAACTGAAGCAGGCAGCATAAATCCGCTGGAGCATCGGACGGGTCTGATCACCACGCCAGTAAGCCCCTGCTGTATGGAGAAGCTTGAACCACGGAGTGAGGTCATTTGTTTTTTCAACGTGCGGGCCGGTGCAGAGATCGAAAAAATGATCACCTTGAGTATAATAACTGATGACTTCGCCGTCAGGGATATCTCTGATAAGCTCGCACTTCAGCGTCTGACCTTTCTCTCCGAAGATTCTTAAAGCTTCTTCACGTGAAACTTCATGCCGAACAACCGGCATATTTGTTTTCGTGAGCTCTTTCATGCGCTCTTCAATTTTCTTCAGATGCTCATCCGTCAGCTTCGTATTCATCTCAATGTCGTAATAAAAACCGTTTTCAATGACTGGACCAATTCCTAGCTGAACATTGTCGTTCGGAAAAAGTTCCATGATTGCCTGGGCCATGAGATGCGCAGATGAGTGTCGAAGAGTATCAAGATCGTATTTAGCCATCGGAAGTGACCTTCGTGAAAGTTATTTAGGTGGGAAACACCATATCAATAAAGTCCCGTTTTATCAATGAGTTAGGTTTCCTCAAGGTAAGGGAATGATGGGTGTAAGAAAGACCAATCTTACAGCATGACAGAAGTGATCTTTGATTGGGGTCAATTTGCCTCCATAAAAATTCTTCTTACATAGTCCAACACCAAGGAATAATTGGAAAAAGTAGCTTTTAAGTCGCCTTCTCCCGAGACACCTTGCCTTTTAGTAAGGAATGGGGTTTAAGTACCCGACTATCGAACTGTAAGATCAGAATTTCTTACTCGCCTAGGAGGACCTATGGATACCACCCAAACCTTATCGATTGAAACTACGATGAGTCGTGCTGTGGTTGATCTCGCGAAGGATGACCGTTTTCTTGCCCATCTTCCGAAAGACTCAAGTCGGATTGAAGGACAAGGTCACTACCGCCTCGCTAAAATTTATTACGACAAAGCGGACTTTGAAAAAGCAGAGGAACATTTCCTCGCTGCTCTCGCCCGTACGGAGCTTCCTCAGGATGCTTTCGCTGTCTTTAAGATCTACGGATTCCTGATCCGTATCTACTCTGAGTCTCTAAATGAAAGAGAAGCTCACAAGTACATTCAGCTTTCTGCTGATCTCCTCGATGCAACAGTTGCATCTCTCCCGTCTCTCAATGGAGAGTATTTCTACAACGCTGCCGTGGTGAACACTTATAAAGGTGAATTCCAGGAAGCTCAGAAGAATTTCAATCAGGCCTATAGAAAGGCCCAGACTGAAAATGAACCTGAACTCATGGCAAAATCTCTTTATGCGATGGCGACCAACGCTTACCAGATGAAGAGCTTCGCAGACACGATCACTCATTTGAATCAATTGAATGAACTCCTGAATATCCTGAAAAAGGGATACCTCAAGGGTTCAATGCACCTTCTCTGGGGTAATGCTCTCCGTGAACTTGGTGACTATACTGCCGCACTTCCTCAGTACGATCTCGCGATGAAGCTTCTTCATTCCAAGCGTTGCTGGAACATGCATAACTACGTTCTCCTTAATAAGGGGATCGCACTTAAGAAGATGGGTGAGTTCTCTAAAGCTCTCATGCTCTTCGGCCTTTCTCAAAACTCGCTCGATGACGAATATTTCAAGCGTCTCCAGCAGCTGATCAGTATGGAAGTGGAAGATGTGAATGACTCAAGCGTAGATCTTTACCTTGACCGTCACAATCGCGTGATTCATGAGAAATCTCTCGGAATGATCGACTTTAAACATAGATTCGTTCTGCTCGAGATCCTTTTCCTTCTGGCACAGACTCCGGGAACTTACTATAATAAGGAAGACCTCGCGAAGATGATCTGGAAAGACGAGTACAATCCACTTATCCACGATAAGTTGATTTACACTTCAATCAGTCGTCTCCGTAAGCTCATTGAGCCTAAAGGAGTGAAGAGACAGTACATCCTCCGTGGAAAAGATGGTTATACCTTCAACCCACGTGTGAATGCCCGTTTCCACAAAGAGAATGAAGTCGTTAAGCAAAAAAATATCGGAAATATCGAAATCAGTTCTCCTGTATAGTTTTCTCATTTCCGGAGTCAGCGCTCAGGTGCTGACTCCGGTTTCTTCTGACCGCTACATCATGAAAATTCTCGATCGCACAGTGTCCATCCAGGACATCGGATTCCAGTTAAGAAACCT